>CAIPBN010000446.1 GCA_903863315.1 uncultured Verrucomicrobiota bacterium
GAACCTCCCCGGCTACCTCACCATCGCCGCGCCCATCGCGCTCGGCGGCGCTCAGAACTACGGCAGCGCCTTCCTCCCAGCCTCTTTTCAAGGCACGCGCATGGATGCGCCCGCCAGCGCTGGCCCCGTGGAGAAGAAGGCCCGCAAGAACGACACCGGGACCAACCAAGGCATCGGCAACATCCGCGCGAATCTTTCTGCGGACTCCCAGCGTGCGCAGTTGGATCTCGTGCAGTCCATGAACCGTGATCTGCTTGCCACCACCGGCGCGAACCCGGAGGTCGAGGGCATCATCGAATCCTACGAGCTGGCGTTCCGCATGCAGAGCGAGGTGCCCAAGGTCATGGACATGAGCAAGGAATCCGCTGCCACGCTCAAGGCTTATGGCGTGGGGCAGGGGAATACGGATAACTTCGGCAAGCAGTGCCTCATGGCGCGCCGGTTGGCCGAGGCGGGCGTGCGCTTCATCGAGGTCTGCCATCAGGGCTGGGACCATCACAGCGGCTTGAAGGGCCGCATCGCGTCCAGTTGTTCCGCCGTGGACCAACCCATCGCCGCGCTGCTCGCCGACCTCAAGCAACGGGACATGCTCAAGGATACGCTCGTCATCTGGGGCGGTGAGTTTGGCCGCACGCCGGGCAACGGCAGCGCGGACGGTCGCGGCCACAACGCGAAGGGCTACTCCATGTGGCTCGCGGGCGGCGGCGTGAAGCCCGGCATCTCCTACGGCTCCACCGACGACTACGGCGCGAAGGCCGTCACGGACAAGATGCACGTCCACGACCTGCACGCGACCATCCTTCACCTGCTCGGCCTCGATCACGAAAAGCTCACCTACCGTTACGCTGGTCGTGACTTCCGCCTCACGGATGTCTATGGCTCGGTGCCAAAGGCGATTCTCGCGTAATCCCTGGCACTGGCGCTCTTCGCGGCAAAAACAAGCTTGCCCGTTCGGAGAGGCTGGCCGAAGGATGCACGTCAGTCAGCGCGTCACCGGTTTCCGCAGCGGATTGCTGCGGGTTCGTCTCGTGGCTGCTCAAACAAATTAACCGCGACTTCTCCATGACCACCTTGAACCGCCGTCGTTTCGCCCAGCTCGCCGCTGGAGCCTTGCTCACCCCGTCGCTCGTTCGCGCTGCCGCGCCGGGCAAGCCCAACTCCAAGGTCGGCGGCGTCCACATCGGCATCAACGCCCCTTACAGCTTCGGCAACGCTGCGATGTCCGCCGAGGACATCCTCAAGACCTGCGCACAGCTCGGCCTCAGCGCCGTGGAACTGCGCACCCAGCCCATTGAGGCTTACCTGGGCGCGCCCGCCAACCTCACCAGTCCCAAGGCCAAGGTGCTCCCTGCCGGGGCCGCCGAGGACCACGCCAAGAAGCTCGCCGCGTGGCGCGAGGGCGTGGACATGGCCAAGGTCCGTGCCTTCCGCAAGTTCTACGAGGACGGCGGCGTCTTCATCGAGGTCATCAAAGTGGACAGCATCTTCAAGATGGGCGAGAGCGAGCTGGACTACGCCTTCAACCTCGCCAAGGCCCTTGGCGCGCGCGGCATCTCCACCGAGATTTCCAAGAGCGACGACGATCACAAGCGCGTCGGTAAGTTTGCGGACAAGCACAAAATTCACCTCGCCCTGCACGGCCATGCCAGCACTGGTCCGGCGCATTGGGAAAAAGCCTTCTCGTTTGGCGAATACGTCGGAGCCAACGTGGACCTCGGGCACTTCGTCGCCGGCGACCACGGTTCGCCCGTCGAGTTCATCAAGAAGCATCACAAGCGCATCACGCACGTCCATGTGAAGGACCGCAAGAAAGGCAACGGCCCGAACACGCCCTTCGGCGAGGCCGACACCCCGATTGGCGAAGTGCTGCGCCTCATCCGCGACAACCAGTGGCCCATCCAGGCAACCATCGAGTTCGAATACAAGGTGCCCGCCGACTCGGACCGGATGAAGGAGCTGGCCAAGGCCATCAAGTTCTGCCGGGACGCGTTGAGCTGAGGCGCGGCGGACAATGGCGGCGGCACTTTTTTCTACCGCTCCTCCCTCTCCTCTTGCGCAGCAAGGGGAGAGGGCCGGGGTGA
>CAIPBN010000447.1 GCA_903863315.1 uncultured Verrucomicrobiota bacterium
CCCCCGGTGGCTCACCCTACCTTGGCGGCGTGACGACAAGAACGGAGCAGCAAGAAAAGGCCAGCCGGGCACCAAGATGCGCGCAGGCCCTCCGCTTGGCCGCCACGGCGCAAAACCCCAACCCATCATCGCCATGAACTCACACAACGACAGCAACCACATCATCCAAACGCTGGCCGAGTCGAAGGTTTACAAGGACTACGAGCGGGCCTTCAGCGAAACCACCGGCCTGCCCCTGAACCTGCGCCCGCTGGAGAGCTGGCAGCTCCCCCATCATGGCCGCCGCAACGAAAGCCCCTTCTGCGCGATGATGGCCGAGCGCAGCCGCACCTGCGCCGCCTGCCTCCAGGTCCAGCAGCAGCTCGCCGAGGCCGCCCAGTGCGGGCCGGCGACCGTCACCTGCCAGTTCGGCCTGTGCGACTCCGCCGTGCCGGTGCGCACGGGGGAAAAGACCATCGGGTATCTCCAGACCGGTCAGCTCTTCCGGCGCAAACCCAGCGAGGCCCAGTTTGCCCGGGCGGCGAAGCTGGCCGACGAGGGCGGAGTCAGCGTTTCCCGCGAGGAAATGCACGAGGCCTATTTCCAAACGCCTGTCCTGTCGCAGAAACACCACGAGGCGGCGGTCAACCTGCTGCACATCTTTGCCGACCACCTGAGCTTGGTGAGCAACCAGATCATGGTGCAGAACACCAACGCCGAGCCGCCAATGATCACGCGCGCCAAGCAGTTCATCCAAGAGCACCACACCGAGGATCTTTCGCTCGGCATGGTTTCCCGCGCGGTGAACACGAGCACCTTCTACTTCTGCAAGATGTTCAAGAAGGCCACCGGAATCAACTTCACCGACTACCTCTCCCGCATCCGCATCGAGAAGGCGAAGAACCTCCTGCTGAACCCCAACCTGCGCATCAGCGAGGTCGCCTACCAGGTTGGCTTCCAGTCCCTCACGCACTTCAACCGCATCTTCAAAAAGCTGGCCGGCCAATCCCCCACCCAATACCGCGCACACCTGCCGGCGGTCTGATTCCAACCACAACGAACAACGCCGGAACAGAAAGGGACTAACGTGAGTGCCAAGACCAAGACAAACGAGGCGGCCAAGCGCATGACGACCCCGCCTTACCGCGAACCGACGCATGACGAAATCGCGTTGTGTGCCATGACCATCTGGGTGGAGGAAGGCCGGCCGGAAGGCCGCGACCTGGAACACTGGCTGCTGGCGGAGGCCCGTCTGCGACGAGCGCTTCAAGTTGAGGCGGACGCCGCAGCCGGCAGCCAGCCGCGACGCACCACCCGGAATGCGGCCAGGCGCAGCGTGCCGCACCCCGTCGCGCTTTAGTCGTGTCAGGCCGGCGCGGAACCGTATTCTGCGCTCATGGCCGACTATTCCCAGATGACCAGCGCCCAACTGGTCGAACGCCTGACCGCCTTGGAAAGCACCCCTAAGCCAACCGAGGCACCGGCCAGCGAGGAGTTATCCCGGCAACGCCTGCGGGCCGATGACTCACTCAAGGAGCTGCAGGACCTCAAGGCCGCGCTCGACGCCCATTCCATCGTCGCCATCACCGACGCGCGCGGCGTCATCACCTACGTCAACGACAAGTTCTGCGAGATTTCCAAATACAGCCGCGCCGAACTGCTCGGCCAGGACCATCGCATCATCAATTCCGGCCATCACTCCAAGGACTTTTTCCGGAACCTCTGGCAGACCATCGGACGCGGACAGGTGTGGAAGGGTGAGCTGCGCAACCGCGCCAAGGACGGCAGCATCTACTGGGTGGACACGACGATTTTCCCCTTCCTCGGGCCCGACGGCAAACCCACTCAATACATCGCCATCCGCACCGACATCACCCAGCGCAAGCGCGACGAGGAAAAGCTCGCCGAACTGGCCCAGTCCCTCGCGGAAAAAAACAAGGAACTCGAAGCCATCGTCTATGTCGCCTCGCACGACTTGCGCTCCCCGCTCGTCAACATCCAAGGCTTCAGCAAGGAACTCGCGCGCTCGTGCGACGGCCTGCGCGCCAGCCTAGCCAAGAATGACGGGCCGACGGTTCCCAAGAGCCAGTTGCAGGCGGCACTAGCCGAAGACATCCCCGAAGCCCTCTCCTTCATCCAGGCGGGCGTGACGAAGATTGACGCGCTGCTCGCCGGGTTTCTCCGTTTCTCGCGGCTGGGCCGCGCCGCGCTTCGGGTCGAGCCACTCCAGATGAACGCCATGCTTCAGCACATCGCGCAGGCGATGGAGTTCCAGCTCCAGCAGGCCGGCGCGCAGCTCGACATCGGCACACTCCCCGACTGCGAAGGTGACGCCACGCAAATCAACCAGGTCTTTTCCAACCTCCTCGACAACGCGCTCAAGTATCTCGACCTGCGCCGCAGCGGACAGCTCCGCGTCACCGGCCGCGTCGAGGACGGCCGCGCCATCTATGCCGTCACGGACAACGGCATCGGCATCGCCCCCGAGCACCAGCACAAGGTCTTTGAGATTTTCCACCGCCTCGACCCCGCGCACGGCACGGGCGAAGGCCTGGGCCTGACCATCGCGCAGCTCATTTTGGAACGGCAAAACGGGAAGATTTGGGTGGAGTCCGAGGCGGGCAAGGGCAGCACCTTTTTCGTCTCGCTGCCGGCTACGTCGGCCAAGTAGGAGCGTGGCCCGCAGGCCGCAGCAACGGGCGCCGGCTACGGTGGTTTGAACACCCCTCTCCAGTCGGTGCATTCTGCGGCATGAACGCCGCGATTCTTCGCCCAACAGCGCGGCATCCAAGGCCCGCACCGTGTAGCCACCAGATTTCTCGTCAGCCGGAGCTTGAGCATCACGTGCTTCTGCGATTCGAGCAGGAGGTCGTTTAACGAGCGGAAGCCGTGGGCGCGCTCGTTGAAGCCGGGATGCCGGCGTTTGATCGCCTGATTGTTCATCGAACACCAGATCAGCTCGCCCGCACCGCGCTCCACGCTGAGGGCCGTAGGCTTTTCACCTAGCGCTGGATGGCAGCCAACCCCAATAGGCAGCACCCCTCCTCCGCCTAGGTTGAATCCAGTTGAACGTCATCAACACACAACCGTGAGGCTCCAATGAAATCTCAAGCCAAACCGCAGTCCCGAACCCACTCGTGGCTTTATCGTGACCTGATGTGTCACTCGATCGCAGCGTTCATCCTCGGCTTTGGCTTGCTCGCGCAAGCCCAGTCCCCGGGCGACCTAGATACCAGCTTCAACCCCGGCTCCGGCGCGGACTGGCGGGTGCTTGGCATCGCGCGGCAGACCGATGGCAAACTGGTGGTCGGCGGCCAATTTACAATCTTCAATGATCAGAAGCGCAACCGCATCACCCGCCTCAACGAAAACGGTTCCACCGACTTCACGTTCAACGCGGGCGACGGCGCCGACAGCTCGGTCAACGCCGTGGCAATCGCCCCCGATGGAAAGATTCTAGTCGGCGGAGACTTTTATTCCTTCAACGGGGCCTCACGCTACCGCCTCGTCCGCCTGAATGCCTCGGGATCGGTGGATACCTCCTTCGTGCTGGCCCCCGGTGCGGATGGCACCGTGCAGGCAATCACCGTGCAAGCGGATGGCAAGGTGCTCATCGCCGGCAGCTTCACGGCGGTCAACGGCACCGCTCGCAACCGCGTCGCCCGGTTGAACACGGACGGCTCGCTCGACGCGAGCTTCAATCCCGGCTTCGGCCCCAACGGCGCTGTCCTCACTATCACGCAGCAGACGGACGGAAATATTCTCATCGGCGGCTACTTCGCCTCCGTCAACGGCACGACCCGCAACCGCGTCGCCCGGTTGAACAACGACGGCACCTTGGACCCCGGCTTCGTCCCGGGCACGCTGGATAACGGCTACGTCAACTCCGTCAGCCTCACCGCCGACGGCAAGGTCTTCATAGCCGGTGGCATCTCCGTCGGCTTGCAGTCACGCATTCTCCGCCTGCTCGCCAACGGCGCGGTGGACAACACCTTCAGCCCGGGGAACAATGCCATCAGCTCCGACGTCACCACCGCCATCGCTCAAAGCGACGGCAAGGTGCTGATCGGTGGCCACTTCGAGTCTGTCACCGGCGTCTCCCGCAACGGTATCGCGCGCCTGAACTCCGACGGCTCGCTCGACCCAGCTTTCAACCCCGGCGCAGGCGCGAACCAGCTCGTCTGGACGCTGCTGTTGCAGCCGGATGGCCGGCTGGTGGCTGGGGGAGCGTTCACGACCTACGCCGGCGTCTCGCGCAATCGCATCACCCGCATTCACAATGACGCCGTCCAGGTCAACCAGGCCCCGCTCATGGCCGCCATCGGCAGCCTTACTGTGCTGGAGGATGCCGGACCCCAGAACGTCAACGTCGCGGGGATTGCACCCGGCCCGGCGGGTGAGGCGGCGCAGATGGTCACGAATCTTACCGCGACTTCCTCAAACCCGGCGATCATCCCTCATCCGAGCGTGAGCTACACGCCGGGCGCGACGACCACGTCGCTCGCCTTCACGCCCGTGGCCAACGCCAACGGCGTCGTGACCATCAGCGTCGTCGCACAGGACAACGGCGGCACGGCCTTCGGCGGCGTGGACAAGACCACGAACACCTTCACCGTCACGGTGACGCCGGTGAATGACGCGCCGGGCTTCACGCTGGCACCCGCAGGAAGGGTCGTGGCTTGGTTCACCGATTCCTACTTGGACATGGGCCAAACGACAGTGCCACCGGCTGCCTTGAGCGGAGTCACCGCCATGGCCGGCGGCTGGTATCATAGCTTGGCGCTCAAGAGCGACGGCTCCGTCGTGGCTTGGGGTGACAACTGGCGCGGGCAGACCAATGTGCCGGCGGCGGCCCAAAGCGGAGTGGTGGCCGTTGCGGCCGGGAATTCGTTCAGCCTGGCGCTCAAGAGCGACGGCACCGTGGTCGCGTGGGGGAACAACGACAACCAAGAGACAGACGTGCCGCCTGACTTGACCAGCGTGGTGGCCATCGCCGCCGGAGAGAACCACAGCCTGGCTTTGAAGAACGACGGAACGGTGGTGGCTTGGGGCAGGAATGGCGGTTGGCCAGGGGTGGGGCCGACCAACGTGCCGCCCGGACTAAGCAACGTCGTGGCGATCGCGGCAGGCAGCGGCAACAGCCTGGCGCTCAAGAGTGATGGCACGGTGGTGGGGTGGGGTGGGGATTGGGGCCGGTTCACCGGAGTAAGCGACTTGGTGGCCATAGACGCATTCGATGAGCGAACGCTTGGCCTCAAACGCGACGGAACCCTCGCGGAGCATGGTTATTATGGATTGGGGGATGGAACAGTGAGCAATGTGACGGCGATAGCAGCGGGGGCCGATCACGCTCTGGCACTCAGGAGCGATGGAACCGTGCTGGCATTCAACGGCGGAGAAATTCCCCTGGCGGCACAACGCGGCGTAATGGCGATCTCGGCAGGGGAAAGCCACAGCTTGGCAGTCGTGCGCGGCGTGTCCCCTGCTTTGGTGGTGCGGGAAGACAGCGGCGCTCAGTTGGTGGAGGGAGCGCTCAACAGCATCTCCCCTGGCCCGGCCAACGAGTCGGCGCAGATCGTGACCTTCACTGTCACGAACGACAACAACGCACTGTTCCTCGTCCAGCCTGGCATCAGCACGGGCGGCACGCTCACCTTCACGCCCGCCCCGAACGCCAACGGCTCGGCCACCGTCACCGTCATTGCCCGTGACAACGGCGGTCTGCCCGGCGCGGACGCGAGCGCGCCCCAGACCTTCACCCTCACCGTCACACCGGTGAATGACGCGCCGACCATCGCATTCGCCACCAACAACGTCGTGGTGGCGGAGGACAGCGCGGGCTACAGCGGCGGCATGGCCACAGTCAGCGTCGGCCCGGCCAACGAGTCCGGTCAGAGCGTGACCAGCGTCGTGACGAGCAACGACAACAATGCCCTGTTCAGCGTGCAGCCACTGGTGAGTCTCGGCGGC
>CAIPBN010000448.1 GCA_903863315.1 uncultured Verrucomicrobiota bacterium
GCCGGCGAGAAGGAGCCGTTCGTCATCAAGGAGCGCAAGGTCTTCGGCGTCGTGAGCCAGGGCATGATGTGCTCGAACAAGGAACTCGACCTCGGCGAGGACGGCGACGGCATCATCATCCTGCCGCCGGACGCGAAGGTCGGCCAGCCCTTCGCCGAGCATCTCGGCCGCGCGGGCAGCGACGTGGTGTATGACCTCGAAGTCACGCCGAACCGGCCGGACCTCAACAGCGTCATTGGCATCGCGCGGGAGATTGCGGCGTTGACGGGAAATCCGCTCAGGCTGCCAGTCATCAGTAATCAGTGTTCAGTGGCCAGTGAGGAAGTGAGCAAGTTCGTCGCTGTGAAGCTTCAGGAGCCGGAGCTTTGCCCGCGCTACACCGCGCGCGTTGTGACCGGAGTGAAGGTTGGCCCCAGTCCAGATTGGCTCCGCACCACGTTGGAGAAAGTCGGCATTCGCAGCATCAGCAACGTCGTGGACGTGACCAACTACGTGATGCTGGAAACCGGCCAGCCGCTGCACGCGTTCGATTATCATCTCATCGCCAAGGGCACGGACAGCAAGCCCACCATCGTGGTGCGCCGTGCGGCGGCAGACGAGAAGTTCAAGACGCTCGACAATCAGGAGCGCACGCTCACGAACGACATGCTCCTCATCGCCGACGAGCAGAAGGGCATCGCCCTCGCCGGCGTCATGGGCGGTGCGAACACGGAGATTCGTGACGACACCAAGGACGTGCTCATCGAGAGCGCCTACTTCGCGCCCACGAACATCCGCCGCACCAGCAAGGCCCTCGGTCTCCGCAGCGAGTCCAGCTACCGCTTCGAGCGCGGTTGCGACGTGGGCATCGCCGACTACGCCAGCCAGCGCGCGGCGCAGCTCATTTTGGAGACGGCTGGTGGCACGCTCGTTCCCGGCGTGGTGGACGCTTATCCCAAGCCCTCCCAGCCGAAGGAGATTTCGCTGCGGTTTGCAAAAACCACCGAACTGCTCGGCGTCGCCATCGAGCCAGAGCAACAAGCCAAGTTCCTTACCAGCCTGGGCCTGACCCAATCCGCAATCCGCAATCAGGAATCAGCAGCTTTCTCCATCCCGACCTTCCGCGTGGACCTCAAACGCGAGGTGGACCTCATCGAGGAAATCGCCCGCCTGCACGGCGTGGACAAGATTCCCAGCACCGTCCCGCGCGGCGCAGTCGGCACTAACGCGTTCGACGCGGTGTATGACCAGCTCGCCGACGTGCGCCGCCTGCTCACTGGCTCGGGCTTGAATGAAGCGCAGGGGCAAACTTTGGTGAGCCTTGCCAACTGCCGCCTGCCGGAAGCCGAAATCGTGAAGCTGGCCAACCCGCTGAGCGCCGACATGGACGTGTTGCGCCCGAGCCTGCTGCCCGGTCTGCTCGATACGCTCCGGCACAATCTGAACCGGAAGAATTACGACGTAGCGCTGTTTGAGATTGGTCGCGTGTTTACCAACGTGAACGGCCAGCCCAAGGAGGAGCGCCGCGTCGCCATCGCGCTGACCGGCGCGCGCGCGCTGGCGTTCTGGAGCGGCGACGATCGCGCCGCGAAGTTCGATGCGATGGACTTGAAGGGCATCGTCGAAGACTTGCTGGAGCACTTCGGCCTGCGCGGCATCCAGTTTGGCAAGCGCGCCGAGCCGACCGCGCTGTTCCTCGAATCCGCCGCCGTCACGCTCGGCGGCAAGGTGCAACTCGGCGAACTCGGCCAACTCCTACCCGCACTCGCGAAGCAATACGACCTGCGCGACGCCGTCTTCCTCGCCGAATTGCGGCTGGACGAACTCATCGCGCGCGGCAATCGCAGCAAATCCTTCAAGCCGCTGCCGCAGTTCCCCGCCAGCCGCCGCGACTTGGCGATGCTCGTGCCCGAGGCCACCACGCACGACTCCGTGCTGTCCGCCGTGAAACAGGCCAAGCCCGCGAACTTGGAGAGCGTGGAGCTGTTCGACGTGTTCCGGGGCAAGAACGTGCCTGCCGGCCAGAAGAGCCTCGCCTACGCCTTCACCTACCGTGCCGCCGACAAGACTCTCACCGACAACGACGTGAACACCGCGCACACGAAGGCGGTGGACGCGCTGAAGCAGAAGTTGCAGGCCACGGTGCGGGAGTGAAGGGCCGAATGGTGTCCGGCCCCAGCACTCCGGCTGATCAAACTCGGTTCCCCGCCTTGCCCTGACTTCTTCGCACGGGCACACTGCGCGGCCACATGCGCGAAACCATCCGCAACTGGACGGAAGACGCCGAGACTTTCGTGCTCGAAGTCATCTTCGAGCAGCGCAAGGGCAAGCGTGCCGCGCTCCTGCGCACCACGCTGCTCGGCCTTTCGAAGATCTTCACGGTCCTCGTGAAACTCCGCCTGTTCCTCTATAACGTCCGCATCCTCCGCGACGCCACGCTCGGCGTGCAGGTCATCGCCGTCGGCAATGTCACCGTTGGCGGCACGGGCAAGACGCCGGTCGTCGAGAAGTTTGCGCGTGAGCTGACCGACTCCGGACGCAAGGTCGCCATCCTCTCGCGCGGCTACCGCTCCAATCCCGGCCCGCTTGGCCCGCGCCTGCTGAACAAGCTGCTCCTCCGCGAGGACACCACCCCGCCGCGCATTGTTTCCGACGGCAAGAACCTACTCCTCAACTCTGAGACGGCCGGTGACGAGCCTTACATGCTCGCGAGCAACTTGAAGGATGTCGTCGTGCTCGTGGACAAAGACCGCGTGAAGGCCGGCCGCTACGCCATCGCCAAGTTCGGGTGCGACACGCTCCTGCTCGACGATGGCTACCAGTATTGGAACCTGCGCGGTCGCCGGAAGGACATCGTGCTCGTGGACTGCCAGCAGCCCTTCGGCAACGAGCACCTGCTCCCGCGCGGCACGTTGCGCGAGCCGCCGTCGCACCTCGACCGCGCCAGCGTCATCTTCCTCACCAAGAGCGATGGAGACACCGCGCGCCTCCGCGCCCGCATCGCCAAGCACAACCCGAAGGCCAGCGTGGTCGAGTGCGTCCACCACCCGCTTTACTTCGAGGATGTGTTCACCGGCGAGCGGATGGACCTCAGCTTCCTCAAGGGCAAGAAGGTCGCGAGCTTCAGTGGCATCGCGCAGCCGGAGAGCTTCGAGGCCAGCCTCGTGAAGCAGGGCGCCGAGCTGGTCTATTCCAAGCGATTCGCTGACCACCATCGCTTCACGCAGCAGGAAGTCCTCAACGCCATCAACCGCGCCAAGAAGCGCCAGGCAGAGATCATCGTGACGACGCAGAAAGATGCCGTGCGCTTCCCGAAGATTGACCGCCGCGACCTGCCCATCTGCTTCATGCGTGTGGAAATCAAAATCCTCTCCGGCGCGAAGGACTTTCAGGACTGCGTGCGGCAGATTTGTTTCAAATGAACGCACGACACCAGATGTGTCGCTCGCTCGGATCGGCTGCGTTCACACGGCTGGAACTGGCCATTGTCGTTCTGATTATCGGGATTCTCGCGGCCTTGTTCCTGTCAGCATGGAAAGCCGCGCGTGGCCACGCCCAACTGATCCAGTGCAACACCCATAACAAAGAGGTCTGGCTGGCTTTCAGAATCTTTGCGAATGAGCACGATGATAAACTGCCGCCCTCATTGCCGATCTCACTCGGTGGTTCCGCTGAATTCGCCAGCAGTTCGGAAACCTATCGCCACTTCCTCGCCGTCTCCAACCAGCTTGGATCGCCCTTAAAACTGGTGTGTCCAGCCGACTCCCGGCGCGCCGCCACCGACTGGAGCGCTTTGCGCAACGACCACCTTAGTTACTTTCTCTCCCTTGATTCCGACGAGCGAAATGGCGGAATGCTGGCGATGGGGGACCGACACTTAACCAGCCCAAGCATTACCAACGGCTTGCTGACGCTCACCTCGAATTCGGTAGTGAGTTGGAGCACCAAACTCCACGGGGAGCGCGTAGGTAACCTTACGCTGGCCGATGGCCAAGTCCTTCAGTCATGGGAGCCCGAACTCCGCAAAAACATCCTGTCCAGCCTGACTAACGCGCCTACCAATCACTTGGTATTTCCCTGATGGATTTCCTCCTCACCCTTCTCGCTCACGTCGTGGTCGCGTTCTTGCAAGCGCTGCCGCTCGGAGCCGTGGCGTGGCTGGGGCGGGCGTTTGGCGCAGTGGTGTATCCGCTGGACGGGCGGCATCGCAAGGTTGCCCAGCGGAACATCGCGGAGTGTTTCCCGGAGAAGTCCGCCGCCGAGGTCCGCGCGCTGGCTCGCGAGAATTTCCAGCGCATCGGCGAGAGCTTCGCCTGCGCGGTAAAGACCGCGAGTCTTGACGATGCCGGTATCCGCGCCGTGACCGAATTTGTGGGCGCGGAGAAATTCCCCAAGGCAGCGGCAGGTGAGAAGCCACGCAGCATCGTGTGCGCGGTTGGACACTTCGCGAATTTCGAGCTGCTGGGCCGCACCGGACTCTTCGTGCCGGGCTATCAGACGGCCACAACCTATCGCGGGCTGCGGCAGGAGGGGCTGACGCGTGTGATGCAGGAGCTGCGTGAGAAGTCCGGCTGCCTCTTCTTTGAGCGTCGCAAGGATGCCGACGCGCTCAAGGCCGCGATGAACCAGCCGGGGATGATGATCGGACTCTTCACCGACCAGCACGCGGGCGACCGGGGCGCGCGGCTGCCGTTCTTCGGACGCGACTGTTCCACGAGCGTTGCGGCGGGTGTGCTCGCGCTCCGCTACGACTGCGCATTGTTCACCGTCGTCTGCTACCGCGTCGCGCCGGGTCGCTGGCGCATCGAGGTGGGCGACGACATTCCCACGCACGCCAATGGCCAGCCTCGCTCCACCGAGGACATGGCCCGCGACATGAACCGTGCGTTCGAGGCCGCCATCCGCCGTGACCCGGCGAACTGGTTTTGGGTCCACAACCGTTGGAAGGAAGGGAAGTGGCGGCGGGGCACGGGAGAGGATAGAGGAAAGAATATAGAAGATAGCGAACCGGCATGAGCACTCCTGTCTATCCTCTATCCTCTACTCTCTATCCTCGCCGTCTCCTGGTGCGCGGCGTGA
Organism: uncultured Verrucomicrobiota bacterium; assembly: GCA_903863315.1. Taxonomy (GTDB): domain Bacteria; phylum Verrucomicrobiota; class Verrucomicrobiia; order Limisphaerales; family SXTU01; genus SXTU01. Next base: position 5,059 of record CAIPBN010000448.1, read on the forward strand.
ACTGGATTGGCGATGCTGTCATGACCACACCCGCGTTGCTGCGATTGCGCGAGGCACTGCCGGATACGCACATCGTGCTGCTCACGCATGATAAGCTGGCGGGGCTGTGGGCGGGACATCCGGCAGTGAATGAGGTCATCACGTTCGCACCAAAGGAGGGTGTTTTCAGCATCGCGCGGCGGCTGCGTGAGGGGAGCTTCGACACCGCACTCGTGCTGCCCAACTCCATCCGCACAGGACTGGAAGTGCGCTTGGCCGGGATTCCTCGGCGCATCGGCTACGCAGGAAGCTGGCGGAACTGGCTGCTCTCGGACGCGGTGCTTTGGCGCACGGATGTGGTGAAGATGCGGAAGCGGACGGTGGAGGAAGTGCGGCGGTCGGTGGCGGAAGCGGACGGGAGCGCGGCCTTCAGGCCGCAGCAGGCACCATCGCCGGACGGACGTTCCTGCGGCGTAAACGC
>CAIPBN010000449.1 GCA_903863315.1 uncultured Verrucomicrobiota bacterium
CATCCAGCCCAGCGACAAGGAAGGGAAGATTCTCAGCCATGTCGCGCTCGAAGGGCGCTGCTTCGGCACGCCGTCGGTTTACAACGGCAAGGTCTATATGCAGACCACGAAGAAGCTCTATTGCTTCGGCAAACCCGGCAACAACCCCGGCCTGCCGCCCGAGCCAGCCGCCGAGAAGTGGCCCACGCCCGGCAAGGCGACGCAGTTGCAGGTCATTCCCAGCGAGGTGCTCTTGAAGCCCAGCCAGACTGCTGCTTTCCGCATCCGCTCGCTCGACGCGAATGGGTTTGTCGTGCAGGAAAACATCGACCCGAAGTCGTTGAAGTGGGTCGGCTACATCCCGCCGACGGCCCGCGTGCGCGCGAGCATGAAAGGCGCGTTCAACGCCAACGGCCAGCTCGTCGCGGGGCCGGAAGTGGTGCCCAGCGCGGGAGCATTTGAAGGGACGAGCGCGGATGGCTTGAAGGGTTACATCCGCGGCCGCGTGCTGCCGGGCTTGCCCATCAGGGAGAATTTCGAGGGCTTTGACATTTCGGTGGTGCATGAGACGGAAGAGGGTGTGAAATTCGCTTACCCGCCGCTGCCGTGGATTGGCCCGCGCTTCAAGTTCGAGGTGCGCGAGGCGGGCGACACGAAGGCGCTCGTCAAGGCAATCGACAACAAGTTCTTCCAGCGCGCCACGGTCTTCATGGGCGAGCCGAGCTTGAAGAACTACACCGTGCAGACCGACGTGATGAGCGAGGGCAAGGCGCGCAAGATGTCCGAGGTCGGCCAAATCAACCAGCGCTACCTCGTCGTCCTCCGGGGCAACGCGCAGGAAATCGAAATCAACTCCAACCAGGAGCGGCTCAAGGTGGCCGTGCCGTTCAAGTGGAAGCCGAACGAGTGGTATGTGCTCAAGTCCCGCGTGGACGTGAAGCCCGACGGCTCCGGTGTGGTGCGCGCCAAGGCTTGGAAGCGCGGCGATCCCGAGCCCGCTGAATGGACCATCGAAGTGCCGCACAAGGTCGCGCATCAGAGCGGTTGCCCCGGTCTTTACGGCTTCTCCCCGCAGGAGATGCGTGTGTTCATTGACAACGTCAGCGTGACGGCGAATTGAAACCTTTCCCGACGACAACTCTTCTCAAACTGGAATCAGCATGAAACATCTCTCCCTCCTTACCGCCGCGTTGCTCGCGGGTGGCCTCATCACTCAAGCCCAGGACTGGACCCAATGGGGCGGCACGCAATACCGCAACATGTTCTCCCCCGCCAAGGGCCTGCCCGACAAGTTCGAGCCGGGCAAGTTGGTGAAGGGCACTGAGAACTACGACCCCGCCACGCAGAAGAATGTGAAGTTCACCGTGAAGCTGGGTTCGCAGAGCTACGGCAACCCGACCATCGCCAATGGCCGCATCTACGTCGGCACGAACAACGACGTGCCGCGCGACAAGCGCCACCTCGGTGACCGCTCCATCCTGCTCTGCCTCGACGAGAAGACCGGCAACCTCAACTGGCAGCTCGTCGTCTCCAAGCTCAAGTCCGGCAAGGTCAACGACTGGGAAAGCCTCGGTCTGTTCTCCTCCGCCGTCATCGAAGGCAACCGCCTCTACGTCGTCA
>CAIPBN010000450.1 GCA_903863315.1 uncultured Verrucomicrobiota bacterium
CGACGCGCAGTTTCTTCGGCACGCCCGGCGCGGTATCGCCGAACTTTGCATTGGTCGCCGCGATGGAAAGCCGCTCGTCCTTCACGGCGGCGGCCACGGCGGCCGTGACATCCGTCGGGTCGTTCGCGCCCCAGGCAAGATTCAAGGTGGCAAAACAAACGAGCGCGACGGCCAGCAACGACGTGTTCAGCCGAACCCACCGCGACGCACGATTTGAGAGAGTTTTCATGTCAGGTATGGCGAGGTTATCGGGGAACCACGCTCAGGACGCCAGCACCTTTCCGGAAACCGGGAGTAAACGTATCGCACCGCTGGCGATGGTGAGAGCGGGGTTGGGGCCGCGACTGCGGGCGGGGGCAGTGACCGGGTGGCTTGGCTCACGGTGGTGGGGCCGCCGAGTTCACCTTTCGGAGACAGGCCTCGGCGAAGCGCTCGCCGATGGCGAGCTTGGCGGGCTTGTTGAAATGGAGCCGGTCGGGCATCTGGTTGCGCAGGTCGGTGGTGCTGAAGAAGCTGAATAGCGCCCCGTCCGCCGCCGCCAATGCGGCGTGCTTCGCCCGCACTGTGTCGCGCGCAGCCCCGGTGGCGGCGATGCCAGCGATAACCGTGTGCAACGCCTTCGCGTGCGGCAGGTCGCGCCGCAGATTGTCCGCCAGCTCCTGGATGCGCGTGTCTGCAATGGCCGCCTCGGCGGGTGAGTCGCTCTCGCCTTGGAGGTAGAGCAGACCGACGATTTCAAACGTGTTCCCGCCCTTGGCGAGGTTCGTCGTCGCGGCAGTGACCGTCCTCACCACGTGGTCATACATGTGATGGTCGGCGGCGGCCTTGGACCAGAAGGAGTTCCCGCCGCCGCCCCGGCTGGCCTTGATGATGCCGAAGTCCCGCACGCCCGCGCGATGCAGCCGCCGCCCGAAGCCAATCTCCGGTCCCCAGTGCGTCGCACTGCCCTTGTAGAACCCACCCTGCTGCTCGCGCAGCGTGGTGAACGCGCCGCCCGAGTCGCCAAGCGATTTGGAGACATTGGCGAGATTGTGCCAGTAGAAGCGCACTTCCTTGTCGGCGGCGTCAGCGCCGGGCGAAGGCTCGGCTCCGTCGCCGTCCGTCGTTCCGAGCGAGTTGGACTGGCCGGTGAGCACGAAGAGCTTCACATGAGCCGCACGGGCGGGTGCCGTCACCAGCAGCAGAGCGGTGAGAAGGGTGAAGGCGAGTTTCATGGCGTGCGCTTTCATCTGATGGCTACTTCCCAGCTCGGCCGATGAACTCCTCGCGGCTTACTTTGCCGTCGTTATTCTTATCAAAGCGCTTGAAACGTTCTTCGAGATCAGGTCCGCCGTTTTGGCCGGCTTTGTATTCTTCGAGTGTGAGAAACTCGTCTTTGTTGGTGTCCCAACGGTTGAATGGAATGCTGCGGTCTTTAGCGGGAGCTTCAGCTTTGGGCGCGGCTTTTTCCGAGAGCTTCTTCGGCTCGCTCTCTTGTGGTTTTGCCAAACAGTCTGGATCTGCCTTGGTGGGCAGCGTCGCGTTCCAATCGAGTGCCAGCTTGGTCAGGCGCGCGACGAGTTCGGGATGATCCTTTGACTGATCTTTGGCGACGTCTTCAGCGCGGTTCGATTTCAAGTTGTGCAGTTCGACCCGCTGGCCGTCGAAGGTCGTCACCAGTTTCCAATCCCCGTCTCGCACCGCCAAATCAGGCCAGAAGTTGGTGTTCTTCTTGTCGCCGTTGGTCCGCCAGAAAATGGGCCGGGTGCGCTGGACGGATTCGCCCTTGAGTGCCGGGAGCATATTTTCGCCGTCGCCATTGGCGTCGGTCGGAGGGGTGACTCCGGCGGCGGCGCAGAAGGTGGGGAGCAAATCAACCGCCGTCAGGACCGTGGTGTCATCTTTCAAGCCGGCCGGAGCCTGGCCCGGCCACCGCACGATGAATGGCACGCGCACGCCACCTTCGAAGAGACTGGTTTTTTGTCCCCGCAGGCCGCCAGTTTCACCGACACTGTAGTGACTGCGATACTTGCCGGGTTCGCCTTTGTCGCCCTCCTTGAGTTTTGCAGGGCCGTTATCGCTGGAAAAGACCACCAGGGTGTTCTGCGCGATTCCGCACCGCTCCAGCGCATCGAGGATCATGCCGACCTTGTTGTCGCCGTCGGTGATGACCGCCGCATAGACCTGTTGCCGGGGGTCGAGATGTTTCCACCGCGCCATGGATTCGTCCGACGGGCTGTGGGCCAGATGACTCTCATGCAGCCACACGTTCACGTAGAACGGACGGTCTTTGTTTGCCTCGATGAACTTCACCGCCTGGTTGGGAATATCGTTCCCCGAGGGTCTGACTTTCGGCCCCGGCCCGTGATAGACCGCCGACTCGTCAATGCCGTAGTCCGCCATGGTCGGTTTCCCTTCCCCCAGATGCCATTTGCCAAAGTGCCCCGTGCGATAGCCCGCTGCTTTGAGCAAGCGTGGTGTCGTGGGTGCCTTGGGGTCCAACCAGTCCGGCATCTCCGGAGGCTTGGCGACACCGAAGACCGTATTGATTCCGAAGCGACCCGGAAAACGTCCCGTCAAGGCCGCCGCACGACTGGGCGAGCAGATCGGGCTGAGCACATTGAACTGCTGGAAATCAATGCCCTCACTGGCCAACTTGTCGAGTCGAGGAGTTTTCAGCCACGTGTTGCCGTGACAGGACAGATCGCCCCAGCCCCAGTCGTCGGCGTAGATGAAGACGATGTTGGGCTTGGGAGGCGCGGCGGCATTTAGTCCGGCCAGCGGCGCGAGCAGCAGGACTGTGGCGAGGAGGAGCTGCGTCTTCATGGTGGGAGTTTTACCAGACGACCGTCGTGAATGACACCGCCGCCGCTGTGGTGGCTACTTGGCCGCCGGAGCCGGGCCTTTGCGGTCAATCACTTCACGTTTGATTTTGACCAACTTGTTCAGCGTGGCCCAGCCGAACAGCAGGTAACCGCTCCGGCTGAGGTTGGCCTCGGTGGCCGGGCCGGCGGACTCGCCGGCGGAGGGATGAACCCCGTCTTGGCTGACCAACGTGCCATCCCAGTCGGCAGGCCGGCGCGACAGGATTTCGCCGTGGTAGTCAATCACCGGCACCTTGTGCTGCGCGCCGAGCCGCCAAACGGCCTCGTTGAACTGCCCCACGAGGGCGTCCTTCCCGCGCCGGGGCGGGACGGTCGTGAGCACGGGAATGGTTTTGTTCGCCAGCAACCGGGTAATGATGGCGTCGAGGTTCCAGGCAAACGCGTCCGGGGCGGGCTGCGCGTTCAGGTCGTTGGTGCCGAGCAGCACGCAAGCCACCTGCGGGTTGTGCTCGCGGAGGATGTCTTCGAGCTTCGGCAGGCCGCCCTTGCCGCCCGCCAGAAACTGCGCCGTGGTCACACCGGAAGCAGCGGTATGGCTGCGCCCGCCCGGCTGGTCATCAATGGAAAGCCAGACTCCGCTGGACTTGTCCCGCACGTCGGCCTTCATCCATCGGCAGACGGCCAACTGCTCCGGGCTGCGCTCCTTGCCGTAACGCAGGTAAGCCGACCCGGGATTGGCGTAGGTAATCGAATCACCCAGGCGCAACACCTTCCCGTCGGTGCCCCGGAACTCCCGCGTCAGCGCCCGCATGGGCCCAACCCAGTCATACGGCTCGGGTTTGCCCCGGGAGGGAACTGGTTCGGCCCGGAGCGACCCCGTGGCCAGCAAGAGCAGGATGCCGAGCCTTAGCAACCCAGGTGAAATGGCCGTCCCGCGACTTGGGGGAAACAGGTTTCTGGATGGCTTCTGATTCATAGTGAAGGATTGCGGCGAAGTTGCATTGCCCGAGCATTGTGGCCGTCCTGCGGGACCAAAGAAAGACCGGAGCAGGCTACGGTCGCAGATGCCGCACCGTGGACGGAGGCGAAACCCTCGCCGCCCTCGCGCACCTCGAAAGTCAGCGTGCGCTGGACAAGCTCGTAGCCCAGCTCCATTTGCTCGGCCCAGTAGGCACGGCGCGCAGCGTCATCGGGATTAGTGGTCATGGTGGTGATTGGGTTGAGCGGGATGGGGTTGTCCGTGCGAGGGGTTCAGCTCTCCACCTTGAGGCGCATCACCCACACGCTGTTGGTCTCGGGCGACTCGTCCGGGATGGCGTTCCATCCGAGGCCGAGGCGGTCGTAGATGAGCAGCAGATGCTGGTCGTCGAGCCGCATCAGCTCGGTGTAGCTCGAGGTGAAGCCGCGCAGGTTCTCGCGCAGCAGCTTGGCCAGGCCGCCCCAAGCCTGGCGCGAGTCGGGGTTGATTACGTCCTGCGGCCGGCTGGCGTTGTGCTGGGCGAGGATGTCCACGGCCTGCCAGTCGCTGCCCTTGCCAGCGGCATCGAACCACACGGAGATGCCGGGCCGGCCGCAGGACAATGCCAGCGTGCCGCCGGGCATCACCGCGAGACTCGGCTCGACGGAGTTGGGCGCAATGTTGACGGGCTTGCTCCACGTTTTGCCGTCGTCGTCGCTGAATGACTGGCCGAGCGGCACGAAGGACGCGAGCCGGAACACGCACATCAAACGGCCGTCCTTCAAGCGGCAGATGGCGGACTCGCACGGCCCCTCTTCGCCGGCCAACGCGCAGTCGGCACCGGACACCACCGAGCGGATGCTCCACTTGAAGCCGTCCGCCGACTCGGCGAAGACCAGCGAGTAGCGTTTGTCGCCCTCGAAGTGGCCGTAGAGCGTGGTGAGATACTCGTCCTTGAGCCCGCGCACGACCTGGCCGTTGAAGACGAAACCGGCGGTGGCGAGGTCCGCGCCCATGGACTTGAGTGGCTTGGGCCAGTTGCCCACGGTCACGCCAGACGCGCGCATAGTGAGCTGGCCTTTCGGGGAAATCACGTTGCACGGCGCGCCGATGGTGCCGTTGGCGCGCGGCCGGAGGTAGTAGGGAATCACCAGCGCGCTGCCGTCGGCGAGTAGCAGGTGGTTCAGGCCCGCGTCGCCAATCACGCGCGGCTCGTCCCACGTCAGCCCGCCGTCGCGCGAACGCGAGAGGTAGCTGAACGAGTCGGACACATGGATGTCCGCGTAAGCGTTCATGACGGCCCAGAGCGTGCCGTCGGGCTGGCGGATGAGCGACGGGAACCAGCAGAACCAGCGGCTGCGCTTCACGAGCACCGGCTCGGAACACGTGACGCGCAGGCCCTTGAGTTGAATGGGCGGCCGGTCGGTCCACTTGGCGGCATCCGCGGCGAACCCCGGCGCGGGCAGGGCCGCACTCGCTCCGAGGAGGGCAGCGGTTTTGAGCCAGTCACGGCGGGTTGGTGAGGGGGGATTCATGGTTTTGGATTGGGTGGTGAACTAGGTGTTGAACTTGATGGCGAACACGACGGCGTCCTTCAGTTCGAACTTCAGGCGCACCGGGTGCGCTCGCGAGCTTGGCAAGGCCAGCACCGGATTTCCAGCACGTCCGGGAACTCGATGCCGCCGTCGTTTTGGCCCCTGCTGCGACTGGTCCTGCGGACACAGTCGCGCTCCGCACGATAAAGTCACACCAGCAGTTCCCGCAACGGGCCGGCCAGGATGGGGTTCTTCTGGTCGGGGCCGACCAGGTTGAAGTGGTCGCGCGGGGCGCCGACGGCGTGCAGGAGCGTGTTGTAGAACGCGTTGAGCGTCGGATTCTCCGCCGCCGCGGTCATGATGCGGTTCTGGGTGCCGCTGTAAGTCGGGCTGTCCGTCCGGATCGGATAGACGACCAACTGGTTGGTCTTGATGCGTCCGCCGAGATTGCCCAGGAGGACGAACGGCCAGTTCTCGCCGTGGGTGTGCTGGCGGTTCGCGCTGTCGCTCATGAAGACGATGAGCGTGTTGTCGAGCATCGTGCCGCCGTCCTCGGGCATCTCCGCGAGCCGCTGGAGCAGCGCGGCGGTGCGCTCGGCCATGTGCCGCCTCACTTTCGGCAAAATGTCCAGGCCGGTGATTTTCAGCATCACGTCCGTTTCGTTGTGGCCCACCCCGTGCGTTCCCAAATCGGAGATGCCGGTGTAATTGCCGCGGATCGTGCAAAGCTCGGAGGTGATGGTGACCACGTTGGTCAGCCCCGTGACGATCGCCGACGCCGCGATGTCGAACTGGGACGTCACCGTGTCGGTAAACTTGACGGGATACGGCGTGGGCAGCTTGGGCGCGGCCTTGGACAGCAAGCCTTGGTCGAACATTTTGGCGAGCTGGGCTTCGCGGCGGCCGAGCGACTCGAACGCATCGATCTGATAGTCGAGCTGCGTCAATTCGGTCCCGCGCAGTTGCGAGCGGAGTGCCTTGACGTCGCCTTTGAGCAGGTCGAGCAGGTTCGTGCGAAGCGCGAAGTCGTTCTTCGTCGCGCCGATGCCGCCGAAGAGCGACTCGTAAGCCAGTTCCGGCCGGCATTGCGCCGCGAGTGGCTGGCCCGGTCCCCAGGCGGAGGAGCAGCGAATCGCTTTCGTGGCCGGCTGCCCGGGATCGATGCCGAGGTTCAACAGCGGGAAAATGCCGCCCAGCTTGCGTGCGATCGCCGCGTCGATGGTCTCCGCCACCACGTTGCGCCGCTTGTCGTCACCCACGCCCACATTGACCGCCGAGAGCGCCCCGAAGCCGGCGCCGTGATCGGGATGCACCGGGCCGGCCCGCAGGCCGTGAACGATCGTCAGGCGGTTCTTCCACGGCGTGAAGGGCTCAATGTCGAACGGCAGCGTGAGTGCCTTCAGCGGATACGATTTCGTGTCCTTCCCTTCCAGTCCCGGCGCGGGCAATTCAAGGGGCACCGAGCCCTTTTCGTGGAAGCCGTTGCCGAACATGACGAAGACCACGCGCTTCGGGGTCTTGTAGGTCCCCGCTTCCAGCGCGGTCAATTTGTTGATCAGGGGCAGGAATGCCAGTCCACCGGCTCCGGCGGAGAGCGATTTGAGCAAGGTGCGGCGGCCAATGTTGCGGTTCATGGTGATGTTTTTTCTGATGGATGGGTGCGAAACAAAAAGGGATCCGAGCTGAGCAGGGAGGTGACCAGCGCCCTCATGCTGCCGCTGTTTTTCCGATAGGCCTGGTGAGCCGCCACGAGGGCCGGGCCGTCGGCGAGCGTTTCGTTGCGGCCCAGGAAATAGCGGAAGGCGTGCCGCACGAAAACCTGCTCGACATGCTCGGACGCCGCGAGCCGCCGGATCAGTTCGAATGGATCCTTCACCGGGCCATTGAGCGATGGATCGATGCTGCCGCTCACTTCGCCGGTCGTGTCGAGTGGCAACGGCTTGCGCAGCGTCTGCCGGGGCACGCCGTCCTTATTGAGGTTCTTCTTGGCCGACGTCGCCTCCGGGTCCACCACCATCTCCTCCGTGCGGAAACGGCCGAAGTGATCGAATTGCTCGAAGGGCAGCCCGAGCGGGTCCATCTGCTTGTGGCAGGTCCAGCAGTATTCCTCGCGGGTCACCCGCATCCGGTCGCGCAGCGTGCGATGCCGCTCGTCGGGCAGCATGGCATTGACCGTGATCGGCACCTCGGGGATTTTTCCGCCGAGCAGCTTCTCGCGAATCCAGCGGCCGCGATGGATGGCGTGGTTGTCGAAGTTGCCCGACTGGGCCACCAGCCACGCGGGATGCGTCAGCAAGCCGAGCCGGTGCTCCGGCGGGAGGTCGTAGAGGCGATGGGGATCCCAGTCCGGGCGGGTCGGGATGGAGATGCCATAGATTTTCATGGCCGTTTGCTCGTCGGCCTCGAAGGTCTTCTTCTGCTGCCGGTAAGCGTCCTTCTTGGTGTGAATCTGAAATAGCGGGTCCACCGTGAGCGCATGGGTTTTCGTCGTCGTCAGCAGGCTCCGCAGCACCTCCTTGTCCTCGGCGAGCGCGGCGAGCACGACCCGATCGGCGTCGCTGACGAAAAAGTCCGCATTCCAGCCCCGCGCACCGCGCACGGCGAGTTCCTGGAACAGCGTCACCTCATCCTTGAACACGCCCGGCGCCGATGCGTAGGCGAAGTATTCGCGGAAAAACCGCAGCACGCGCGGCTTCGCGATCGTGGCGTCGTCGAGCATGCGTTTCACCTGCGCCGCCACCTCCTCGCGCGTGGCGAGTTTTCCCTGTGCGGCGGCCGTGGCGAGCGCCGTATCCGGCCCATCGTCCGTCAGTGCAAACGCGATCGTCCGCGCCAGATCGCGCGGCGCGAGACGGTTCGCCGGCCCGGCTGGAATCTCGACCCGGTGACTCAATTCCGTGTTGCACAGCAGGGCGGTGAGCAGTTGCCCGACCGCGTCCGGGCCGCCCAGTTTCGCGACGTTGTCCCGGAAAAAAGCGCCGTAACGCCCGGCCTCGGCGGCCGTCGGCGGCCGTTGAAAGAGTCCCTCGAAGGCCGGAGCCAGCGCGGCGTCCGCCTGCTCCGCAGTGGCGGCCCCACCCGCCTTGATCACCGTCGCCAACTCTTTGATGTAGGCACCGAAGCTGCCGTGGCTAACGGAATGCCGCTTGATCATCGCGCCGGCGATGGTGGACGCGTTACGCAAGAGGAATTCGATTTCGGCCTCACCCACACGATGCGCCGAAGCGTAGTCAACGAAGTCGCGCTCCGGCGTGAAGTTCCACGGCGCGGTCAGCTTGAATTCGCCATAGTTCCGCAAGTTCAGCTTGTAGCGCTTGATCAGCTTGTCGAAGTAGTCTTCGTAAGCCTGCCCCGTCAGCCGCCACAGACGCGGGTTGGTGCCCGCCGCTCCCGCCGTCGCCTTGCCGGAGAACAGCGCCCGATGATCGACGTAGTTCCCCTTGATCGGCGCCAGCCATTTGCCCTCGTCGGGCGCCACCCCCGCCGCGCGCATCACCGCCGCGAGCGACTTCACCACCTGCGCGCGCTCCGCCGCCGCCGGCTGATGATCGGCGTCGCTCGGCGGCATCTCGCGCTGTTCGAGCGCCTCATGCGCCGCCTGCCAGATCTGCAACTCCCGCGGCTTCGAGAGATCGCCGGTCAACCCCGCCAGCGACAGTTTCCCCTTCTGCTTCTTCTCGCCGTGACACTCGATGCAATATCGCTGCACGAACGGGGTGACCACCGTGCGGAAGTCGGCTGCCTGCTTCACGGCCGTCTGCTGCGCCTCCGCCCGGGAGACTCCCAAGACAACTAGCAACAATATCGGAATCGCTTTGCAGACCATGTCTGCCAAGGAACTGAGTTTGTGCCCGCTGCGCTGGAAAGCTTCACGACACGGATTGGCGCACGGCCTGATTTCAGGAAACAAGGGAAGCGATGGCTGAAGCAGGCACTCCGCGCGGAGGACGGCGGCGGATTTCAGCCAGTCACGGGGGCTTTGAGAGGGTGAAGGCATGGTTCCTGATTGAGTGGTGAACTAGGCGTTGAACTTCATGGCGAACAGGTCGGCGTCTGCCAATACGAAGCGCAACCGCACGGGCTGGCCGGCCAGCGCGGAGACATCCTGCCCCTGCGACCAGCGGACCGTTTGCGCAAGGGCGTCGCCCACGAGAGGACGGCAGTCAGCGAGGGCGAAGCCAGGCACGGGCTGGCCAGCCTCGGTCTGCAATTCCACGTGCAAGCTCCCGCCGGCGCTGGTGGCGCAGTTGAGGACCAGCTCCTTGCCGGTGAAACGCAGTGGGCGCGTCAGCAGTTCGCCGGAATCCGCGCCGGCGTGAACCGAGGCAAAACCATCGGTGCGCAGCACGTAACGGTCGCCGCTGCCGACGTGGTAAATCGACATCTCACCCGGGCCGGTGGGCACGACGTTGAGCGCGGCGTAATTGGAGCGGTTGCCCCAGCGGGCGGGGTCGAGGCCGGGGCGGATGAAGGCCTCGCGGAACGTGCGGTCAAACGGCGCGTTGCCACGGGCGGTCATCAGCAGAATGTCGGTGCTGTCGCCACGACCGGGATGAAACCGCGTCGGCAGCGCGACGTAGAGATGCGGCGCGCGAAAGTAGGGATGCGTCTGGCTGGTGTAAAGGTGTTCGCCGGGGAGGTTC
>CAIPBN010000451.1 GCA_903863315.1 uncultured Verrucomicrobiota bacterium
GCCCGTCGCTGTAAGTGGCGTTGACGCGGAGTTGGAGTTTCGCGCCCGGGGTGAGGCTGCGTTCGCGCGGTTCCAACTCGACCTTCACCACGCGCGCATCGTTGGTCGAGCCGAACGGTGCGCCCGCCGCCAGCCACGCGCGGATGGTTTCGTAGTCCGTCGTGCCGGCCGGGATGCGCGCGCCTCCTTGATGCGGCATCATGCCGCTGGCCTTGGCGAGGAAGAGGCTTTGCTCGGGGGCGGCTGAAGAAGTGCGCCGGCCCTTGCTCTCCGCCGTGAACGCCCGCCAGTCCGCCAGCGCATCGTAGCCGAAGACGGAGAGCTTGAAGCCGTTCTGCCCCTCGGCCTTGCCGTGGCACTGCGAGGCGTTGCACCCGTGCCGCGTGAGCAGCGGGCTGATATCGTTCTCGAAGTTGAACTGGCGCGTTGGGACGGGCCTGGCAAGGGCAGCACCCCCCCGAGGCACCAACCAGAGGCTGGCGACGAGAAGGGCAAGCGGGCAAAGAATGTGAGAGCGCATCAGTGGAGCAACGGCGTTCAGACGAGGGCCGGGAAAGCCCTGTTCACGTCTCAGTAGGACTGAACTCCGAACTGGAGCAGCTTCCGGGGCAGCACGTCGTCGAGGTTCGCCACGTCGGTGTCGTTCAGCTCGATGAGCTTGAAGCCATATTTCCTGTAGATGTCGATTTTCTTGGCCTTCCGCTCGCGATACTGCGGGTCGTTCTCCATGCCCCAATACTCAATGTAAACCTTCCCTGTCGGTATGTAGAAATCGCAGTAAAGGTCTTCCTCGACCGGCAGCTTGCGCTCATAGGCATGAACCAGCTCGGCCATGTAGAGCCAGTTGTCGATGAGCATCTCGGCCTTCGAGCGAACGTAGTGGCCGTCAGTCGTGCGGTGCCGAGCCTCAAACTTCTCCCGGAAACCAACCGTCTCGGTCGGAGTCGCAGGCTTGCTCTCGCTTGGTGGGGCGGCCGCGCCCTTGGATTCGTTGATGGTGTCCACGAAGCGCGGATTCTGCACGATGCCGGCGGGCCAGGTGACGTAGGGGACGCCGGTCTTGTAGTTTTCCAACTGCTTTGCGCCGATGGCTAGACCTTGGTCGGTTGTGACCCAGCCCTTGATGCCGCGCTTGATCCAACCCAACTCGGATAGGATGGAATTTACGCGCGTCGAAGGGAGGCCAAAGCGCTCACCCAAGTCGGTGGCGGACAGGTGTTGAACCGGAGCAGCCGGACCCGGGGCGGGGATGGGAGCCGAGACAGGAGCCGGCTTGGTCGGAGCGGCTGTGACCGCTGGCGCGGGAACGAGACTCAGCAAAGCCGAAGCCGTCTTAAACTCCTGCGGCCAGGCGATGTAGCGCCCGAACCTTTGGCTGTTGATGTAAATGCCGCCCTTCTTCATGCCAGCGTCGGTCAACTCCAGCACCTGTTCCTTCTCATTCCAAGCCGTCCAGCCGAGGTCTCGGAATCGACGCGTCAAATCCTTGGCATCGCAGTTCAGCGCCTTCGCCAGAGCGCTGGTGGAGAGGTGTTGAAGTTCGTTCATGGTGGTGGAGAGGTTGTCCCGCATTTAATTGGCTGCCAAGCCCAGCCGCTCCTCGCCCGCATAGACATTCATCCCCGCCCCGCGCAGGAAGCCCACCAGCGTCTGCCCGCTGCGCTGCGCGAATTCCACCGCCAGGCTCGACGGCGCGGAGACAGCGGCCACCACCGGCACACGCGCGGCCAACGCCTTCTGCATGATCTCGAACGATGCGCGACCGCTGACCAGCAGGATGTGGTCGGTGGGCGGAAATGGGCCGTTGAGGAACGACCAGCCCAGCACCTTGTCCACCGCGTTGTGGCGGCCCACGTCCTCGCGCAGCACGAGCAGTTCACCGGTCGCGGTGAAGAGCGCGGCCGCGTGCAGGCCACCGGTCTGGTCGAAGGTGGCTTGCTGCGCGGCGAGCTTCGCCGGGAGCTGGAGCAGAACTTCCGGCGTGAAGCGCCCTTCCCCTGGAGCGCGGACGCCCACGTCCGCAATCGGCGTTTCGGCGGCTGCGAGCGGCTGCGGACGCGGGCGTCCGCGCTCCTCCAGCGGCGGAAACTGCCGATGCACCGACTCAATCGTCGCCTTTCCGCACAGCCCGCAGCTCGACGACGCGAAGACGTGCCGCGTGAGCTGCTCGAAGTCCACGACCACGGACGGCGCGAGGAAGACGTTGAGCGTGTTGCCGAGGTGCGCGGCCTCGCCCTGCTGGCAATGGGCGATCTCGATGATGTCCTCCCGCCGCTGGACCAAGCCCTCCGTGAGCAGGAAACCGGCGGCCAGTTCCGCATCCTGTCCCGGCGTGCGCATCGTCACCGCCACGCTCTGCCCGCGCACGCGAATCTCCAGCGGCTCCTCGCGGGCCAGCGCGTCCATCTCCCGGCGCGGCTCCGCCCCGCTGCGCCAGCGGAGGATTTCGGTGCGGGAGATTTCAGAAGAATCAGGCATGAGAGGCTAACCGCGGATGGACACGGATGGACACGGATGAAGCGGAGGATTTGCCGCGAAAGGGCGCAGAGCACGCAAGGAGAGGCCAAGCATAGGAATTCTCTGCGATCTCTGCGCTTTTTCGCGGCAAATCATTCCGGCCGTGTTCATCCGTGGTTCAAAACCAGTTGTAGTTGAAGCTGATGCTTACGCGCTCCGCCTCGACCGGATTCGCCGGGACTTCATGGCGCAGCCAGCTCTCGAACAGAATGACGTTCCCCGCCTCCGCCGGGTAGTGGACGAACGCCTGGTTCTCCCGGCTCGCGCCTGCTTTGCGCGGCGGTGCGGCCATGAAGCGGTCCAGGCGCGGGTCCTCGAACTTGATCGCGGCGCAGCCTTTAGGCGTTTTCACGTAATAGGTGCCGCTGAGCGTTGAGGTCGGGTGCAAGTGCAGGCCGTGTGCGGTCTGGCGCGGCATGATGTTCACCCAACAATCGGTCATCTCCAGCCGGCGGTTCGCGAGGTCGAAGTCCAGCTTGCGCGCGAACGCCTTCACATGCCGGTCAATGCGTCGCTGCAACTCGGTGAACGTGGACGAGAACTGGTGCAGCTTGTCCATCGAGCCGTAGGTCGTGAAGCCGCCGGTCTTCATCAATGTGCCCAGCGTCATAAGTTTTGTAGTAACCCTTATAAGGATCCATATAATTTTCTTTATATCTTTTGTCTGCTTTCCATAATGTTGGAAAAGTTCCCGGAGGAAGAGGTAATTTTACTACCACGTCACCCATTTCAGACGGCTTAGCTTGTGTGCCGTCAGGTTTTAAAATTTGAATATTATAACCAGGAACTGCTTTGCCTGCAGATCC
>CAIPBN010000452.1 GCA_903863315.1 uncultured Verrucomicrobiota bacterium
CCCCTCCTCCGCCGCAGCCCCCACTCCGCAATGAAGCACAGGAGCGCGAAGGCGAACACCAGCGGCTGGTGCCACAAAGGATGCGTCCACGCCTCGGTCACGGGAGCTTTCAGGCTGGGCAGCCGATTCGCGAAGGAGCCCAACGCGCCCATGTCCACAACCTCGCCGCCGGTCTGCTTCGCGATGGTTTCGAGCAGGGCGCGGTTCGGCTTCAGCGAACGGAATTCTTCCGCCGCCAAGTCCGTCGTCCAGCCCGCCACCGCACGACCGGCCTCAGCGCCGACGTTGTTCGTGGCCGTGGCCTCGACGTGGTAGCCGCCCGTCTCACGCGGCACAAAGGTCGCCGTGTAAAGGCCCGGCTCCGTGGTGGACGGCTCGGCGGGCAGGCGAATCGCCGGCGCGTTGCTCACGCCGCCGAGGACGGGCTGCACGTTCAGCATCACCGTCGCGTTGTCGAGCGGCTGGAACTTCAGGTCGCGCACGCGCACACGCAGCTCGACGGCTTGGTTCGCGTCGCCCTTCTTCGGCTGCGCGGTGAGCTCCACCTTGTTCGGCACATCCGCGACGAGCCAGCGCGTGAGTTGCCGCCACGCCTTGTCCATGTCTGCGTGCATCTCCGGCTCGCGCAAGCCCCAGCGCCACAAGTCGCCCACGGTCACGACCGCCGTGCGGCCGTGGCCGAAACGCTGCGTCGCCACGGCCGGATGCACGCGCCCGCCCGCGTCGGTCACCGTCGCGATGCTGCTCGCGCCGGGCTTGAGGTCGCGCACTTCGTTAAGCAGCGCAAAGCCCGGCATCGCTTCGAGGCGCGACTTGTCCTCGCCTTCCGTCGTGCGCAAGCGCGCCCACGACTGGAGCCAGCCCTCGCGCGTGAGGCCGAGGCGGAGGTTCTCCCGCGGCGTTTCGTCGGGCGATCGGTCGAGATAGACCGGCAGCATGTCGCCGATGGGCGTGCGCAGGTAGCCGCCCTCGTGGAACGTCTCCGCGCCGCCCAACATGAGAAAACCGCCGCCGCGCTCGCTCACGAATTTTTGCAGCAACGACTTCTGGTCCAGCGTGAAAAACTCCGCCTCCAAGTCATCCACGATTATGGCGTGATAGCCGAACAGATCCTCGGGTGTGGCGGGAAAGCCCTTGCTCAACTCTTCGGCATCCTTCGTGTTCAGGCGCACCAGCACCGGCTGGTCGTAGCGCTCGATTTCCTCCTTCGACTGGTTGCCGAAGCCACGGAAGAGCGGGTTGCTCGACTCGCCCGCGCGCCCACGGAACGCGAACTTCGGCTCGCGCTTCGCAATGCGGATGAGTCCGAGCAGCTCAACCTGGTCGTCCTCGGCGAGCGCGCGGTTGAGAAACTTGAACTCCCAGTTCGGCCGCCCGCTGACGTAGAGAATGCGGAACGGCCCGCGCCCCCGGTCCACGGCGAGGACGCGCGTGTTGTTCGCCAGGGTGGCCTCGGCGGAAGTCTTCGCGTCTGCGAACTGTCCGCCCTCGCCCTGCGCTCCGACGCGCACGCGATAGAACGAAACGCCCTTCTGCTCCGGCTTGAGCTGGAAGCGGAACGTCATCGTCTCGCTGCCGCCCTTCACGCGCACGGTCTGTTGTTCGATGACCTTGCCCGCGCGGTCGAGCAGCTCCGCCTTCACATCCGCGCCCGCGTAGCCGCTGGCGGTGGCCTCGGCCTGAATCGTCACCGGTGCGTCCTCGAAGGAAGTCTGCGTCACGCCCACGTTCACCAGCGCAATGTCGCGGTCCGCGTCCTCGCGCCCGATGACGACGGGATAAATCGGCGGCAAGCCCTTCAAGTCCGGTAGCTCGCCCGCGATGTCCGTGGCATTGCCGTCCGTGAGCAAGACAACGCCCGCGATGGGCCGGTTGCCAAGCCGTTCCTTCAACGTAGTCAGCGCGCTGCCGATGGCCGAAGCACGCCCGTCGAAGTTGAGTTCCGCGAAGTCCGTGCTCGGCTGGAGCCGCGAGTCGAAGACGTAACCGCGCACCTCGAAGTTCTCGCGCAGCTTCGCGAGCCAGTCCGCGCCCTTGCCGGCGAGCGCGTCGCGCAGAAATTCGCCGCGGCTCTGGGCATTGCCCCGGTCGTGGATTTGCATCCCCTGGCTGTTGTCCGCGACGACCGCGATCAAGTTCGCGCCCGGCTTCACGCGCTGCCCCGTCCACAGCGGCTCCAGCAAACACAACGCGAGCGCCGTGAAGCCCAGCCCCTTCAGCAGCGCGCAAGCGGAGCGCAGCCCCTTGTCCGCCGCCGCCCGCGCGTAACCCCACACCAACGCAGCGCCACCGAGGCCCGCGAGCACCAGCACCGGCACCAGCCAGTCGCGCCCTGAAAAGATAAGCGAAGCGAGCATCACCTTCTTAGTCCG
>CAIPBN010000453.1 GCA_903863315.1 uncultured Verrucomicrobiota bacterium
ACGGCCGGCTGAAGTTCCGGCCGGGCCTGATGCGCGCGCTCTCCTCGCTTCTGAGCATCGGCACCGGGGCATCCATCGGACGCGAGGGTTCCATCACGCAAATCTCAGCGACGCTGGCCTCCAAGCTCGGCCAGTGGTTCAACTGGCAGCCTTACCGGCTCCGGCTGCTCGTGGGCTGCGGCGCGGCGGCGGGCATGGCGGCGGCCTACAACGCCCCGATCGCCGGCGCGATCTTCGCCGCGCAGATCGTGCTGGGGAATTTCTCCATGACCTGTTTCGCGCCGCTCGTGGTCGCCTCCGTGGTGGCCACGCTGGTCAGCCGCACGTTTTTTGGCATTGCGCCGTGGTATACCGTGCCGGCCTTTGAGTTCACCCGGCTGGGACAACTCGGGTGGTTCCTTCTCTTCGGCGTGCTGTGCGGGGCCTTTGGCGCGGCCTTCTTGCGGCTGCTGGACGCGAGCGAGAAGATGTTCGGCCGGCTGCCGCTGCCGCTGTATCTGCGGCTCGCGCTGGGCGGGGCCATCGTGGGCATCATCGCCGTGGGTTATCCGGAGGTGTGGGGCAACGGCTACGGGGCGACCAACAAAATCCTCCATGAACAACTGGCCTTGGAGATGGTGCTGGGCCTGCTGCTGGCCAAGCTCATTGCCACCGTCGCGGCCGTGGGCACCGGCACCGTGGGTGGCGTGTTCACCCCCACCCTGTTCCTCGGGGCCGGGCTGGGCACGGCGCTGGCCATGGGCCTGCACAGCGCGGGTTTTGCCGTGGGACTGCCCACCCACACGTTCGCGCTGGTGGGCATGGGCAGCCTGCTGGCGGCGACCACTCATTCCCCGCTGCTGGCCATGGTGATGCTGTTCGAGATTTCCCTGAACTACTCGATGATGCCGCCCTTGATGCTGGCCTGCGCGCTGGGCACGCTCGTGGCCCGGCAGTTGCATCCGGAGTCGATTTACACCGCCCCGCTCAAGGCCCACGGGGTCGAACCTGACGCCGAAACTCCGCGCATCGGCGTGGCGCACCAGCAGAAGATCGGCGACCTCATGCGCGAGCCGGTCGCCCCGCTGCGAGACAACACCCCCCTGCCGGAAATCGCCGCCCGCTTTCTGGCGCACACGTTCAACTTCCTCCCGGTGGTGGATGCCAGCGGCCGGCTCCTGGGCCTGATTGCCTTGCAGGACTTGAAGGCGCACCTCGGTGATTCCAGCGCGCTGGGCAGTGTCATTGCCAGCGACGTGATGCGCCCCGCGCCGGTGACGCTCACGCCCAACCAAACCCTGGCCGACGCCCTGCCGGCGTTGCTGGCCAGCGAGCAGCGCAACATCCCCGTGGTCAGCAGCCTGGCGGACCAGCGGCTCGTGGGCTCCGTCCTGCGCGCGGAAGCGCTCGGGCTGATGGCGGAGGCCATCGCCATCGGGAGCCGCTGGCAGTCGAAGTGACTCCAGAACGCCGCGCGGGCTCTCCGCTCCGCTCGCTCAACCGGGACAGCCGTCTCGGCTCAAAGATATTTCTTCAACAGCGGGGCGAGCTGCTTTTTCGTCTTCGTCGGCCACAGCTTCGGATCGGTCATGATCGCGTTGCGCAGGGCGTCGTGACAGGGCCAGCTTGGCTCCGCCGGGATGAGCGGCAGCGCGTGCTGCACGATGCGCTTGGCGGTCTCGGCGTTGCGTTTGAGGTTCTCGATGACCATCTCGACCGTCACGTGCGCCTCGTCCACCTTCCAGCAGTCGTAGTCGGTGATCATCGCCATGGTGGCGTAGGCGATCTCCGCCTCGCGGGCACACTTGGCCTCGCCGAGGTTGGTCATGCCGATCACGTCATAGCCGAGCTTGTGGTTGGTGAGCGATTCAGCCCGCGTGCTGAAGGCCGGGCCTTCCATGTTCACGTAGGTGCCGCCGTTGTGGACGCGGGCCTTCAGGACTTTCGCGGACTTGAGCAGGATCTGGCGCAGCTCCTCGCAGACCGGGTCCGCAAACGCGACGTGCGCGACAATGCCCCGTCCGAAAAAGGTGTGCTCGAAGTCGCGCTTGGTGCGGTCCAGGAACTGGTCCGGCAGCACGATGTCGCAGGGTTTGTATTTCGCCTGGAGCGACCCGACCGCGCTGACGCTGATGACCCAATGGACGCCGAGGGACTTCATCGCCCACAGGTTGGCGCGGTGGTTCAGCTCGCTGGGGAGGATGCGATGCCCCCGAGCGTGGCGCGGGAGGAAAACCACCTCGCGACCGGCGAGCTGGCCGGTGAGCAGCTCATCCGAGGGATCACCGAAGGGGGTTTTGACCTTCACCCACTTCTGCCCGGTGAAGCCTTCCAAGTGGTAAAGCCCGCTGCCGCCGATGATGCCGATGCGATTTGTTGCCATTGGCCGGGATGGTAAACAGCCCGCCGACGGTCAGGCTAGAAAATGCGGCGCACGAGTAAGAGCACGAACGAGCCCCCTGAAGGGCAATCAGGGTAGCGCGCACGGCTTATGTGCTCAGCACCAGCCCAGCATGAGGAGCGGCTGTGACCGCTGCGCGCTTCCGGGTCAGTAGTAATTGTTGGCGTTGCCAACCCAGCGAATCTGCAAAAGCGCCTTTCCGCGCAACTCCACATGCCCGTCTCCAAAGAGCAGATTCACCGAATCCACCTTGCCATTCCATGGGTGGCCATAGGTGGGGTTGTTCAAATCGTAGCACCGATCAGTAAGTATGGGCATGGAACTCGCATGGCCGTCTTCCATTCGCTCCGGCCAAAAAACGCCGCTGGGGTCCACCGGGAACTTCACCCCGCCACTCACGCGGGGCACCCACCAGTTATGGCCTTCTATGATCGAGAAGTAACCGTAGATCCGCTGGTAATAGACGTTGAGGTCGGCTGGGGTTTGCACTTCACGGCCAAGGTTGGCCCGGCACCAAACATTTATGGGGTCTATCTCGCGCGGGCGGGTGGGACAGAACCACATCGGAACCACCATGCCGTAGGAGGCCATGGCAGGAATGAGATTGGTCGGCACGTCATGAGTGTTGCGGCCCGTGCCACCCATCGAGTAGCTGGGGAAGCGGCCGTCATTGTCCGTGGCATAGGAGAACACCGCCACACCCCACTGTTTGTAGTTGGACGTGCATTGCACGACCTTGGCCTTGAACTTCGCCCGCGCCAATGAGGGTAACAGCATCCCCGCCAGAATCGCGATGATGGCAATGACGACGAGCAGTTCAATCAAGGTGAAGGCCCGGCGGACAGAGCAAACCGGGTGCGCAGATGGTGTGGCGTCTAGACTAGTCATACGTGGCAACGTGGGAACTAGACCGTTCCGACATCAGCATTGTTCACCCCCCGACCGGGTTGCAGCCCGCCTTGTCACCCAGCCCCCATCCAGATTCCGGTTGAAAAGCCCGCCCTGCCTCCCCACATTCGCGCCCGATGAAAAGCCAGTTTACCGGCCCCGTTTACGTCGTTCGCGACAACATTGACACCGACCAGATCATTCCCGCGCAGTATCTGACGCTCGTGCCCACCATCCCGGCGGAATACGAGAAGCTCGGCGCCTACGCGCTCATCGGCCTGCCGGACGCGCTCTATCCCACCCGCTTCGTGAAGGAAGGCCAGCTCGACAGCGATTATCCCATCGTCGTCGCAGGCCGGAACTTCGGCTGTGGCAGCTCGCGCGAGCACGCGCCCATCGCGATGGGCTCCGCCGGCTCCAAGATCGTCCTGGCGGAGAGCTTTGCCCGCATCTTTTTCCGCAACTGCGTCGCCACCGGCGAGCTGTATCCCTGCGAACTTACCGAACGGCTCTGCGACGTGCTCAAGACCGGCGAAGTCGTGACGGTGGATCTCGACGCCGCCACCGTGACGGTCCAGGCCACCGGCAAGGTGTATGCCTTCAAGCCGCTCGGCGATGTCCGCCCGGTGGTGGATGCCGGCGGGCTGTTCAACTACGCGCGCCAGAGCGGGATGATTCCGGCGGCTGCGTAAGCACCCGTTGCGGCTGGCGTGGGAGAATCAAGTTGTGGCCGCCTGCTGCTAGGCGCAGCCAACGCATCCGCCCATGAGCAAAGCTTTCACGCGCGAAGACGACGCCCCGGAGATCCCCGTGGTTTCCCGGCGGGCCTCGCCGTTGCCGCCGGGCACCAAGAACCTGATGACGCCGGACGGGGTGGAACGCCTCCGTGCGGAACTGGCCCGGCTGCGGACGGCCCACGAGCAGTTGCGTGCCACCAAGGGCGACCCGGACAAGCTCCAGAAACTCGCCGCGCTCGAACAACGCGCGCTGCTCCTCGATGACTGCCTCCGCACCGCGTCGGCCGTGCAACCGCCCGCCACGCCAGATGATCGCGTGCGCTTTGGAGCCGTGGTCACGGTGCGCGAGCCTGATGGCACCGAGCTGCGGCACCGCATCGTGGGCGTGGACGAGGTGGACTTTGACCGCGGCTGGGTGAGCTGGCTTTCGCCCATCGCGAAGGCCCTGCTCAACGCGCAGGTCGGCCAGCGGGTGCGGGTGCGGCTGCCGGGTGGCGAGAAGGA
>CAIPBN010000454.1 GCA_903863315.1 uncultured Verrucomicrobiota bacterium
CCGACCACTGTTCAAGTCGCTCAAGCGCGGAAGCATCAAGGCTGAGAGGCGGGGTTTTGCGAGGCATGCCTCCACGCTACCCCGACAAACCAGTGTGTAGCTATTTGTGGGACACTACACTAGGGGCAATCGGGCACGGCTTGTTGGCGCTGGGTATCTTGCTGCCGGATGCGTCCGCCACAGATCGCCCGCTGCGCTGGCGTTGGTCCAACCCCGCGCCGCATGGCGGCAATGTCCTCGACATGACCTACGGACTGGGACTCACCGTGCAGGTCTGCGAACGGGGGCAAATCTACACGAGCGAGGATTTGCAGCTCTGGCACCCGCGCAACAGCGGCACGACGACCGCGCTGCGGGCCACCACCTTCCTCGGCGAACGGCTCCTCATCACCGGTGAAAGTGGCACGGTGCTGTGGGCGGACTCGCTGGAGGATTTCCAAGTCCTGAGCCTCGGCACGGCGGACTGGATTGAAGGCATCGCCGCCTCGGGCAGCCTGGCAGTCGCGGTCGGGGACAACGGCGCGGCCTACTCCAGCAGCACCGGCACGAACTGGACACGGGAGTCCACCGGCTTCACAGACTGGCTGCGCGGCGTGGCTTATGGGAACAACCTCTTCGTCGCGGTTGGAGAAAACGGCCGCATCGCCTCGCGCGCACCCAATGGGAACTGGTCGGTCAAGGCCAGTGGCACCACCCAGCACTTGAACCGGGTGGCATTTATCGGCACGCAGTTCTGGGCCGTGGGCAACGCGGGCACAGTGCTGGTGGCAAATGCCAATGCGAACACTTGGACACCCGTCACGGGCGTGGGTGCGACGAATGCGCTGTATGCCATCGCCGGCACGAATGATTACCTGGTTGTCGTTGGCGACCGCGAAGTGCGGCTGCAAAACGGTGGAGGTGCTTGGACGGATGAGGTTGGCAACCATCCCAGCTCACCGGCAGCGAGTTGGACCTACTACAGCGCCTCGTGGCAAGGCAGCCTGCATTTCATCGCCGGACGCTCGGGCCTGATGCTTGAGGGCATCCGGACAAACGCCGCCGAGCGGACGCAGTGGATTCAGCGCCAGCCGCCGATTCGCAACTGGCTGTGGGATTTGGTGCGCCTGCCGGAGTTTTACGTTGCGGTGGGCGATCACGGCACCGTGATGACCTGCGCCGACGGGGCAAATTGGGAACTGGAACTTGTCCCCGACACGGTGACCAACTCGGTGTTGCTCGGGATCGGCGGCACCACCAACGGGCTCGTCGCAGCGGGCAGCGGCGGGCGGCTGCTGTTCAGTCCAGCGGTGGCAACGCAGGTCATCAGCACCAATGTCATCGACGGCGTCACGCACTACGCCACGAACACTTCCAGCACACTGGCGATTGAGTGGCACACCACGACCACCCCGACTACGAACGACTTGCAGGGCGTGACACTGCGCCAGGGCCTGTGGGTCGTGGGCGGCGCAGGCGGCACGGTGTTGACGAGCACGGATGGCACCAATTGGAGCGCGCAGGCGAGCGGAACCACGGCATTTCTTTCCGGAGCGACGTTCCTGGACGACCTGTTTGTGCTGACCGGCGACCGGGGCACCATCCTCACCAGCGCCAATGGCACGAACTGGTTTGCCCAGACCAGCGGCACGACGAACTGGGTTTATCGCGTGCGCGCGGTAAATGGCCGGCTCGTGGCCGTCGGCGAAGGCGGTCTCATTCTCACCAGCACCAACGGCACGAACTGGACAAGTCTGGCGAGTGGCACCACCCGCCTGCTCCACGCGGTGGATTATCTGGGCGACTCCTACTACGCGGTGGGCGCGCAGGGCACGGTGCTGCAAAGCGGCTCGCTGACGACGTGGACCAACTTGGGCACGCTCACGGAGAAGTCGCTTTACGCTGTCGCCGGCACCAGCAACCAGATCGTCGCGGTTGGCATTGAAGGAGTGGCGCTGCGCAGCCTGCTGGCTCCTTCCCTGGCACCAGTATCCTTCACCCGCATCGCCCGCTCCTCGGGGCAAAACCTGCTCCTGCTCTCCGGCCGGGTGGATCAGCGGGTCACCTTGCAGCGCAGTCCCGAGCTGACCAACTGGGTGGACGGCATCACACTGGAGCTCATTGACCGCTCCGGCACGCTGTTACTGCTGGAGGCGGCCGAGACGAATGGACCGCCCCGCGAGTTCTTTCGCGGGCGCATGGCTCCTTGAGCTTCAGTCAAAGTCCGAGCAGCTCATGAAGTAATGGCAGCGCGGGCAGCGGAACTTGCACTTCTGGTTTTCCAGCTCATGCCCGCAGCGTGGACACCACTTCCAGTATTCGCCCGCGTCCGCCTCGGCCTCGCTGGCCGCCGCCTCTGGAAGCGCCGGGCTAGGTGCGGGATCTGGTGGCTTCGATTCTGGCACGCCCAGTTGTTAGGCCGAGCGGGTGCGCCTTGCAAGTTTGCGAGTGAGACGGGACCGGGCGACTTGATTCGCAGCGTTGGAAACGGGCCTGGCCGACTCCTGACGACAATTCCCGCCCTCCCGCCTGCGCCGGCTCGGGACTATTCCGTAGTTTCCGGGGATTTTTTCCAATTTCCTGATTCCGGCACTCGCGCTGCTGACAGGCATGGCATGTCCACCATGATGCTATTCGCCACGCGATGCGCGCCATGCCCATCAGTCGCCGCCTTCCTTGCGGTGACGGACAGTCCACAAACATCCCCCTGACGCGAGCCGGGCGTTCCCGCCCGCTACTCGCTCCCTGAGAACGACACCGGCGGCGGCGCAAGCCGCCGCCGGTTGCGTTTTTGCGCTTCGCACCACGCACCGCCTCTGCTATTCACCCGCCCCGTGACCACCCCAGCGCCCAGCGTGCTGCTGTTGATTCCGGCCTACAACGAGGAGGAACGCATCGAGCCGACCCTCCGCGAATACGCCGTCTATTTCCGGGCGCACTACGCTGGCGCGTTTGAAATCCTCGTTGTCCTCAACGGCTGCCGCGACAACACGCTGGTGGTCGTGCAGCGCGTGGCGCGGGAGTTCCCCGAGGTGAAGGTGGAGAATTTCCCCGCTCCCATCGGCAAGGGCGGCGCGCTCATCGAAGGCCTGCGGCACGCGCCCAAGGTGGATTTGATCGGCTACGTGGACGCCGACGGCGCCACGCCTCCGTCCGCCTTCCACCGGCTCATCGGCCACACCGCCTATGCGGACTGCGTCATCGGCTCGCGCTGGCTGGACGGCGCGGTGCTGCACCAGGCACAGCCGTGGTTCCGCCGCTTCACCAGCCGGTGTTTTCACGCAATCGTCCAAGGCCTCTTCTGGATGGACATCGCCGACACGCAGTGCCCTGCGAAAATCGCGCACCGCACCGCCATCGAGACCATTCACGGCCAGCTCCGCATCGCCGACCTCGCGTTCGACGTGAACCTGCTCTACTCGCTCATCCATGCAGGCTTCAAAGTGCTCGAACTTCCCACCGAGTGGACCGACAAGCTCGGCAGCAAGGTCAGCAGCTCGCTCTTCCGCTCCTCGGCGATCATGTTCCTGTCCACGGTGCGGCTGCGGCTGGTGTATTCCCCGCTCTACGAAAGGCTGCAACCGCTCCGCTGGGTGGGCGACTGGCTTTACGGGGCGCTTCGCGCGCCGACGGTGAAGCGGACCAAGTAACCGGTGCTTACACGGCCGGCACAGCCGTTGGCGTCTCCGTGCGTCCCCACGTGAACCACACCGCCGTTCCCAACAGCGCCACGCAGGCCACGCATAACACCCGGGCCACCGCCTGGAAGGCGGCCATGGTTTCCAGGCCCGCCAACTGCGGCTGAACCCACCAGAGCCCGCCCGCAAAACTCACCGCGATGATCGCCAGCCAGGGCACGATCGCAAACCGCTGGCGGGCGAGCAGGTTTTGCACGAGCACGTTCGCCAGCACGAGACAGAGAATGCTCCACGCAAACCACGGCACCAGCGGTGCGGCAGGCAGGAACTCCTCCGGATTCCGAAAATACACCACCCGCAGCGGCAGTGTCGGCATCAGCGAGCACACCGCCGCCACCGCGCCGCCCAGCGCCGCCGTGCCCAGCAGCGTGTGCCGCAGGGCCGCGTCCGCTCCCGTGCCACCGGCAATTTTCGGGAACATCACACTCGCAATCGGCAGCGTGAACTGGCTCAGCCCAAAACCCACAATCACCCCCGCGCCATACAGCCGCGTCAGCTTCGGATCGAACTGGCTCTGCACAAACAACGTGTCCACCGAACTGATGAACATCACCGCGCCCATCCCGAGCGTCAACGGCACCACCCGCGCCAGCCATGGCCGCCAGCGGAACTCGCCGCCTCCCGCACGCCACAACTCCCGCGTGCACCACCCGGCCAGCACCACCGCCGCAAACTGGCTCACCAGCGAGGCCGAAATGCCGCTCGCCGCCTGCCCGTGCAGCACCGCCACCAACAGCACCACCATCGTAAAGCGCCCGATGCCATCGATGATCAGCGTCCAGCCCAGTCCGGCAAAATCCTGCCGCCCTTGCAGCACGCCGCGCAGGACCGGCAGCCACAGGGTCGTCAGCCCCAGTCCCAGCGTGGCGAGCAGCGCGTTCGGGTTGGTGATTTTGAACGTCGCGCAGATCACATCGCTCGCCGCCCAGCCCGCCAGAAACATCACCAGCCACAGGCCGCTCATCGCCCAGAGCACCGCGCGCAAGGTCGCCGCCAGTTCCGCCTGCGCCGGTGGTGTCTTCGCCATCGCCGCCTGCAACGCGAACACCGGCTGCAAGCCCGCCGACGGAATGCCCAGGAGGAGGAACAGCTTCAGCAGTGTTTGAAACACGCCGTATTCCGCCGCCTCCATCTTCCCCGCGATCGGATGCACCGCGAACATGAAGAGGCCGCAGCCGAGATTGGCCGCGACCATCCAGCCGGCCTGCTTGAAGAAGTGCCTGCCCGACTCGGCGCTCATGCGGGGGAGATGGTTTCCAACGTGACCGGCACCTGTTCCGGCGGCTTAGGCTGCGGACGGGTGAACAAACCCTTCCAGAAGCCCAGGCCGTAGCAGAGGTGTGAGACCACAATCAACGGGGCCACCCGGGCCGCGCTGGACAGGCAGTGCGCACTCGACACCAAGGTCTGCACGAGCACCGCGCCCGCGTAGAGCGCCAGCGGCCACAGCAGCAGCCTGGGCAGGAATGGCGTCAGGACGAGATACAGCAGAAACAGCGGTGGCACGAAGTTTGGCGCGGAGCCGAGCGTGGGATGCAGCCGGAACTGCTCCGCGCGCCCGCGTCCATAGTTCATCAGCATCTTGCAGAACGCGCCCAGCGAGCGGCGCGGACGGCGGTGGACGATGAACTCCG
>CAIPBN010000455.1 GCA_903863315.1 uncultured Verrucomicrobiota bacterium
CGCCCATCCGCACACTTGCCCTTGAGCCGAAATCGTCTGAATTGAAGCCGAAGTATGGCTTGGACAAACTGCCCCGCGAGCTGGAGCTGCCGCGCGCGAATACCCGGCGCAATCTCCCCTTCCACCCGCACTTCGAGTCCAGCGGCATCGCGCGCGACATCGGCGCGGCGCTGCCGCCGCACACCGAGTCGGCGAACGACCGGTGGCGCACGGGCTTCCTGCCGTGGAAGCGCTACGCCAACGGCAGCGGCGAAGACCCGTTCTACTACCACGAGCCGCGCCTGTGGCATCCGTATTATCAGAGCGTGCTCAAAGGCGACCTGCCGGTCATCGGGCAGGACATCTTTCTCAACGTCACGGTCAACAACTCGACGGACTTCAACGGCGTGAACGTGCCCACGCCTAGCGGCGCGACTGCGGCCCGGCCAGGCGCTTACGAGTTCTTCGGTCGCGGCGAGGCGCTCGCGGTGCAGAACAACCTGGCGTTCTCGGTCGAGCTGTTTCGTGGCGAGACGGTGTTTAAGCCCATCGAGTGGGCCATCAAGCTCACGCCGGTTTACAACATCAACTATCTCCACGTTCAAGAAACCGGCGGCGTCTCGCCCGACCCGCGGGGCTTCCTCGGCGGCGGGCCGGGGAACAATTTCGCCAATCCCAGCAACGCCTTCGTCACGAATCCCGCCGACATCAACACGCTGCTCGCCGGCCAACTCACATCCGCCGACAGCCTCGCGGGTCGCCGCTCGACGGTGCGCACAAAGGACTACTGGTCGTTGCAGGAGGCCTTCATCGAGCTGCACCTGCGCGACCTCACGGACAATTACGACTTCATCGCCATCAAGGGCGGCAACCAGACGTTCAGCTCGGATTTCCGCGGCTTCCTCTTCAACGACACGAACCTCGGCGGGCGGCTCTTTGGCAACTACGCGAACAACCGCATCCAATACAACGCGACGGTCTTCGACATGCGGGAGAAGGACACGAACTCGGGGCTGAACACCTTCGAGCAGCGCAACCAGCGCGTGGTCATCGCGAATGCATTCCTGCAAGACACGTTCTTCAAGGGCTACACGACGACTTACAGCTTCCACGCAAACCTCGACGACGCCGACGTCCACTACGACCGCAACGGCAACATCGTCCGGCCCACGCCCATCGGCACGGTGCGCCCGCACGATGTCCGCGCCTACTACCTCGGCTTCGGCGGCGACGGCCACATCGGGCGCTGGAACGTGTCGCACCAGTTCTATCAGGCGTTCGGACGCGACGACTTCAACGGCCTCGCGGGCCAGCCAGTGAACATCAACGCGCAGTTCGCCGCGCTTGAACTCAGCTACGACCGCGACTGGCTGCGCTACAAAGCCTCCTTCGTTTACGCGAGCGGCGACAGCAAGGCCGACGATGGCACCGCGAGCGGCTTCGACACGATTCTCGACAATCCGAACTTCGTCGGCGGGCCCTTTAGCTACTACGTGCGGCAGGGATTTAATCTTGGCGGCTCGGCGGTCGGTTTGAAGCAAGGCGGCTCGCTCGTGCCGAACCTGCGGTCGAGCAAAGCGCAGGGCCAGGCGAACTTCGTGAATCCCGGCATCTACCTCTGGGGCCTCGGCACGGACATTGACGTGACGCCGAAGCTCAAGGCGTTCGTGAACCTAAACTACATCCGCTTCGCCGAGACCGACCCGCTCCGCACCGCACTGCTGACCGACAAGATAGACCGCGAGCTGGGCCTCGACCTGAGTCTCGGAGTCCAGTATCGGCCCTTCCTGACCGACAACGTGATTCTCTCCGCCGGCTGGGGCGTGCTGCTGCCGGGTCGCGGCTACAAGGACATATACCGTCGCAGCACCGACCCCGTGACCGGCCTCGAAGACACCTCGCGCGCCGGCAAGGTGGATGACTTTCTCTACAGCGGTTTGATTGCGTTGACCCTGACTTACTGAAGCCCATGAAAGCCAATAGCTCTCCACCACTCAGCCGGCTTGCTGCCTGTTTAGCGGCCGCGGCCTTGCTAAGTCTCTATGGCCTCGCCCTGCAAGCTTCACCCGCCTTTGGCCCCGCCATCTCCGTCCCGATTGATTTGCCGCGCGACACGGCCCGCAAACTTCCCGCCCCAAACATCATCGACCAATCCCGCGAAGCCGCCGCGCTCAAATCTCGCGGCTGCCTCGAATGCCACTTCGGGACCGACGAGCATACGATGCACAAGTCGCCGAACGTCGTGCTCGGCTGCACGGATTGTCACGGCGGCAACGCCACGCCCGGCCTGCTCATGCGCAAGGCCCACGTCGCGCCGCGTCACGGCGAGTGGTGGCCCGGCTCGGCAAACCCGAACAATTCCACCATCCTCTTCAACCAGGAATCCCCGGAGTTCATCCAGTTCGTAAATCCCGGCGACCTGCGCGTCGCGGACAAGGCCTGCGGCACCTGCCACAAGCAGGAAGTCGCCAGCGTCGGTCACTCGATGATGCGGCACGGCGCGATGCTCTGGGGCGCGGCGCTCTACAACAACGGTGCGATTCCGCAGAAGTCTCCGCTCTACGGCCAAGCCTACGCCGCCGACGGCACCGCGTTGCGCCTCACGAACCCCACGCCCGTCACGCCCGAGGACACGAAGCGTTACGGCGTCTTGCCTTACCTCGACCCGCTCCCGCGCTTCGCCATCAGCCAGCCGAGCAACATTCTCCGCATCTTCGAGAAGGGCGGCGAGCGGCAGAACCAGCTCGGCATCCCGAACGCCGTCGAGCCGCCCGGCAAGCCCGCCCGCCGCCTCAGCGAACGCGGCCTCGGGACGTTGAACCGCATTGACCCAGTCTATCTCAACTTGCAGAAGACGCGCCTCCACGACCCGTTGCTCGACTTCATGGGCAGCAACAACCATCCCGGCGACTACCGCTCCTCCGGCTGTTCCGCCTGCCACGTCATCTACGCGAACGACCGTTCGCCCGTAAACTCCGGCTGGTATTCCAAGTATGGTCACCAGGGCCTGTCCTTCACCGGCGACTCCGCGATTCGCAAGGACGAGCGCGGCCATCCCATCAAGCACGAGTTCACGCGCAGCATCCCGACGAGCCAGTGCATGAACTGCCACATGCACCAGGGCAACCTCTTCGTGAACCCGTTCCTCGGCTACATCTGGTGGGACCAGGAGAGCGACGGCGACCTCATGTATCCGCATCCGGCGAACCCGCTCGCGAACGACAAACACTTCCTCGGCAACCGCAAGCCGGAGGAATTCCAGAAGCAACGCAACCCGACCGAGGAGCAGCTCACCCACGCCATCGCGAAGAACCCCGAGGCCGCCGCCGCGCGCGGCTTGTGGGGGGACCTCGACTTCCTCGAAAAAGTCGCCGAGCTGAACCCGCGCATGAAGCACACGCAGTTCGCCGACTATCACGGGCACGGCTGGGTCTTCCGCGCGGTGTTCAAGAAGGACAAGTCCGGCAATCTACTCACGCTCGACGACCAGAAGATTCCGCACGACGACGCGCACAAGTTCGAGAAGGCCGTTCACCTGAAGGACATTCACCTCGCGAAAGGGATGCACTGCGCGGACTGCCATTTCCTCACCGACTCGCACGGCGACGGCAACCTCTACGGCGAGCCGCGCGCGGCGACTTCGGTCGAGTGCATTGACTGCCACGGCACGGTGAGCGCGCGCCCGACGCTCGTCACGACCGGCAACGGCGGGCGTTTCAGCAACGGTGGCAAGGGCGTGAACATCGCGAACACCAGCACGCCGTGGGGCCCGCGCTTCGTGTGGGAGGGCAAGCGGCTCTTCCAGCGCAGCAACCTGTCTCCCGACGTGCGCTGGGAGATTCCGCAGACGCTGGACACGCTCGACCCGCAACACCCGCGCTACAACGCGAAGAGCCGTTACGCGAAGACCCTCCGCCGCGACGGTCAGACTTGGGGCGACGTGCCCGAGGCGTCGAAGTGCGCGCAGGACTTGGCACACCACGAATCGAACATCACCTGCCAGGTCTGCCACTCGTCGTGGGCCACGAGTTGCTTCGGCTGCCACCTGCCGATGCGCGCAAACCAGCGCGTGCCACTGAACAAGTTCGAGGGCATGACCACCCGCAACTTCACCGGCTACAACCCGCAAGTCGTGCGCGATGACGTCTTCCAACTCGGCGTGGACGCGAGCTACAAGAGCAACCGCGTCGCCGTGCTGCGTTCGTCGAGCGCCGTCATCGTCGGCTCGCAGAACAGCAACCGCGAATGGATTTACTCGCAGCAGCAGACCGTCAGCGCCGAGGGCTACAGCGGCCAGGCCTACAACCCGCACTTCCCGCACACCACCAGCGGCGTCGGCACGACGAAGGGCTGCACCGACTGCCACCTCGCCGCCGACAACAGCAACAACGCGTGGATAACTTCGTTGCTCGGCTTCGGCACCGGCACGGTGAACTTCTTCGGCCGCTACGCCTGGGTCGGCGCGGGCAAGGACGGCCTCTACGGTGTTGTCTGGACCGAGCAGGAGGAGCCGCAAGCCGCCATCGGCAGCCACCTGCATCGCCTCGCTTACCCGGACAATTTCAAGCGCCACGTCGAGACGAACAAATCCGTCTTGCCCGCGAAACAGGACGGCAACGACCTCGCGCATCACCACCACGCGAAGGAGATTTTGGACCTCACGCTGCGCGGCGAATACCTCTACACCGCGAACGGCGCGGACGGCTTCGAGGTCTTCGATGTCGCGAACATTGACCAGAAGGGTTTCAGCGAACGCATCGTCACCGCACCCGTCTCGCCGCTGGGCCAGCGCACTTACATCCGCACGAAGTATGCGACCAGTGTGACGCTCCCGAGCACGCTGGGCGTGGACCCGACGCGCCAGCGCCTGCCCGCGAACGAGGAGCAGCCCATCAGTCTCATCTACGCGTGGGCCTTCATCACCGACCGCGAGGAAGGCCTCGTGATGACCACGGTCGCGACGCTTGTGGACGGCAATCCGAACAACAACTTCCTCGACAAGGACCTCAAGACCATCCGCTTCAACCCGGACAACAAGCTCGCCGGTGCGATGCATTCCTACATGGCCGGGACGAACCTCTTCGTCGTCGCGAAGAAAGGTTTGTTCGTCCTCGGCTTGCACAACGACAAGCTCGAAGCGCCAAAGCTGGTGGCCGAGTTGAGCAACGGCGAGTTCAAGAACCCGCGCGCCGTCAGCGTGCAGTTCCGCTACGCCTACGTGACCGACGACGACGGCTTCAAGGTCGTGGACATCACCGACCCGACCAAGCCCCGCCTCATCCCCGGCGCGACGGTGCCGCTCAAGAACGCCCAGCGCTTCTACCACGCGCGCACGTTCGCCTACGTCGCGAACGGAGGGGAGGGCCTTGCGTTCATCGACATCAGCAACCCTGAGAAGCCGCGCCTGGAACGCATGTTCAACGCGGACGGCAAATTGAACGACACGCGCGCCGTGCAAATCGGTTCCGTGAACGCCTCGATGTTCGCGCTCGTCGCCGACGGCAAGAACGGCCTGCGCGTGCTCCAGATGATTTCGCCCGAGAACGTCCCCACGCACATGGGCTTCAGCCCCACGCCCAGCCCGAAGCTTATCGCCACCTACCCGACGCACGGTCCCGCCGTCGCCGTCTCGCGCGGCCTCGACCGCGACCGCGTGGTGGACGAGACCGGCAACCAGACCGTCGTCTTCGGCCGCCGCGGCTCGCGCCCCTTCACGATGGACGAGATGGAAAAGTTTTTCCGCCACTTCGGCTTCTCAGTAGCGGGTGTGCCTTTGGCTGGCCAAGTGGGTGCTGGTCCGATGCCCAGCGACCTGAAAGCCAAGCGCACCGGCCCGCTCTACAAGGTGGAGGAAGTCACGGTGAAGAACGGCGAGCTGCTCACCGCAAGCGGTGCGAAGTTGAAGCAACCAAGCGCCTTCAAGGCTGAACCAGAGCCGCAACCCGTGCGCCCCAGCAACGACCGATTGGTGAGAAGAGGCCAATGAGCCAGCCCTTCCAAAACGCTTCTTGCGCCAAGGCTCGGACTGAGCACCGCCACCCCTATGGAGTGCGGTGGCAAGCGAAGCGCG
>CAIPBN010000456.1 GCA_903863315.1 uncultured Verrucomicrobiota bacterium
CCGATCTTACTTCGGGGAATGCGGGTCGTGGCAGTTCACGCAGTTGTTCCGTGTGCGCGGGCCGCGGCTCAAGTCCCAGTAACCCGTCATCCCTCCGTGCGCGCCGTGCTGGTAATCGCGCAACTGCGACCCGTGGCACTGGCCGCAGAGCGTCATCACGTCGGTGAACTCGACGCTGCGGCCGTCCGCGAGACGGAGCGTGTCGTAGTTCGTGGAGTTGTGGCAGCTCAGGCAGGTCAGCTCGCCGTGTGCGTATTTGAGGCCTTGATGAAACTGGTCCAGCTCCACGCTGGTGTGCGTGCGCGCATTCGGCTGGGTCGTCGCGTGGCAAGTGCCGCAGGCCACGGTTACGACCTGGCCGTGGAAGTTTGTCGTGCCCGTGTTCACGCGTGGCGGGCCGGCGGGCTGCTGGATGGTCACGGGATGCAGCGGGGCGGAAGCGACGC
Organism: uncultured Verrucomicrobiota bacterium; assembly: GCA_903863315.1. Taxonomy (GTDB): domain Bacteria; phylum Verrucomicrobiota; class Verrucomicrobiia; order Limisphaerales; family SXTU01; genus SXTU01. Next base: position 447 of record CAIPBN010000456.1, read on the forward strand.
GGCGGATTTCGCCGGCAGCCTGAGCAGTTGCCTTCGTCTTCTGCGCGAATGCCATTCCGCCCGCCACAGCGACGACCGCTGCCACGGCCACAGTCCAAGTTGTTGTTGAAAGCTTGCTCACGCGATTGCGATACCGCGCAGAGCCTCCGCCGACGGCCCGTTTCCAGCCACGCATCGCTTGCGGATTGATGGACAGTTCTTGCCGTGCGTTGTGCAAGTTCCGCAGAGCCACCGGTTCGGCTTACCAAAAAATCACCAGCGCGAGCCAACCAACGGTGAGCCGTGCGTGCTGCTCAGTCGTAGTTTCGCCGCACGAATGCAAGCAGTCGCATTCCCACGATGCCAACCAGCGGACTCATCATCACGTTGCAGCCGGACCCGGCGACGCAAGCCAACGTCGTGGCGCGTCTGCGCGCGCGGCCCGAGCTGACACTTGGCGAGTTGAGCCAGCGCTGGCTGCCCGCCGCGCTTGAAACGCACGACGACGACGAGTCCCGCGAGGTCCACGACTGGTTGATGGCGCTGCCCGGCGTGGCGTTCGTGGACGTGGTCAGCGTGAACTTCGAGCCGACACCTTCACTTCAGCCTCACCTGTCGCCATGAACCTCCCCCGCCGCGAATTCCTCCGCGCCTCCGCTCTCGCTGCCGCCAGCGCCGTTGTCGCGCAGCGCGTCGGTGCGACCGATGCGACTCCTTCACCCGCACCGTCGCCTGCTGATGGCATCGCGTGGGACAAAGCCCCGTGTCGCTTCTGCGGCACCGGATGCCACGTCCGCGTTGGTGTGAAGGACGGCAAGGTCGTCGCGATTCAGGGCGACCAGCTCGCCGAGGTGAACAAGGGACTGCTCTGCGTGAAGGGCTACCATGTCGGCCTCGCGCTCTACGGCAAGGACCGGCTCACCACGCCGCTGCTGCGCAAGAACGGAAAGCTCGAACCCATCTCGTGGGACGAGGCGCTCGACACCATTGCCAAGCGCGTGATGGCCGCGCCGGACAAATTCGCCATCTACGGCTCGGGCCAGTGGACCATTCCCGAGGGCTACGCGGCGAACAAGCTGATGAAGGCCGGGCTCTCGAACAACCACATCGACCCCAACGCGCGCCTCTGCATGGCCAGCGCCGTCACGGGCTACCTCTCGACTTACGGCGTGGACGAGCCGGCCGGCTGCTACGACGACCTCGACGCGTGCGACGTGCTCATCATGTGGGGCAACAACATGGCCGAGATGCATCCGGTGCTCTTCAGCCGCGTCATTGACCGGCGCACGCGCGGCCAGAAGGTCACACTCATCGACATCGGCACTCGGCGCACGCGCACGACGGAGTTCGCCGACCACTACCTCGAGTTCAAGCCGCAGAGCGACCTCGCCATCATGAACGGCATCGCGCATCTGCTGCTCAAGAGCGGCACCTACGACGCGAAGTTCGTCGAGCGCTTCTGCAACTTCCGCCAGGTCCCGAAAGACCCGACCGTCGCGCCAACCGCGCCGCTGCTCGGCGACGCGATGAGCTTCGACGCCTACAGGGCCGCGCTCGAACCTTACACGCCCGAATACGTGGAGAAGATTTCTGGCGTGCCGGCCGAGAAGATTCGCCTGCTGGGCGAGTTGTTCGGGCGAAAGGACCTGCGCATCACGAGCGTGTGGTGCATGGGCTTCAACCAGCACTCGCGCGGCACGAATGCGAACCGTCTTTGCCACGGCATCCATCTCCTCAGCGGCCATTTCGGCAAACCCGGCGACGCGCCGACATCGCTCACCGGACAGCCCAGCGCGTGCGGCACGGCGCGCGAGGTCGGGACGATGTGCCATTTTCTGCCCGGCGGCAGACTCATCGCGAACGCCGAGCACCGCGCGGAGACGGAGCGGATTTGGAACGTCCCGCCGGGCCGCATCAACCCGAAGATGGGCCACCACACGGTGCTGCTCTGGGAGAAATTCTGCACGCCCACCGGGCAGGGTGGGGACATCAGCACCGTCTGGGTGCAGGTGACGAACCCGGGCCAGTCGCTGCCAAACCTGCACAAGCTGTTCAAGGCGAAGCGCGGCCTCGAAGACAAGTTCCTCATCGTTTCCGACGTGTATCCCACCGCGACGACCGAACTGGCCGACCTCGTCCTGCCCTCCGCGATGTGGGTGGAGAAGAACGGCATGTTCGGCAACTCCGAGCGGCGCACGCAGCAATGGTTCAAGATGGTCAACCCGCCCGGCGAGGCGCGCGACGATTGCTGGCAGACCATCGCCGTCGCGCGGAAGCTCTACGACCTCGGCCACGCCGGCCTGCGGGACAAGGACGGCAAGTTCCTCTTCACGTTCAAGAACGCCGCCGGGGCCGAGGTGCCCGCGTGGGATTGGAAGCACTACTACGACGTGAACGTGGACCGGGCGCTCTTCGAGGAATACCGCGCCTTCAGCCGCTACAAGCACAAGGACCTCGCGCCCTACGAGGAATACGTGAAGGCGCGCGGCCTGCGCTGGCCCGTCGTGCAGCAGGCCGGCGGCGCGTGGCGCGAGACGAAGTTCCGCTTCTCGGAGTTCGACGACTCGTATGTGAAGCGCGGCACCGGGCTTCAGTTCTACCACTCGGTCACGAAGGACGACAAAGCGCTCATCTGGTTCGCGCCTTACGAAAAGGCCGCCGAGGAGCCGGACGCGGATTTCCCGTTCTGGCTCTGCACCGGTCGCGTGCTGGAGCACTGGCACACGGGCACGATGACCATGCGCATCCCGCAGCTTGCGGGCGCGATGCCGCACGCCTACGTGGAGATGCACCCGGCGGACGCCGCCGAGCGCGGCATCGCAAATGGCGAGACGATTCTGGTCCGCACGCGGCGCGGCCAGCTCCGCCTGCCGGTGTGGACAAACGGCCGTGGCCACGTCCCGCGCGGCTCGCTCTTCATCCCGTTCTTCGACCCGCGCCTGCTCGTGAACGACCTGACGCTGGGCGAGGTGGACCCGATTTCGAAGGAGCCGGACTACAAGAAATGCGCCGCGACCGTCGCGAAACTCGGCGCGACCAGAACGAACACTGTCTGATGCCGTGAACGACTGGCTGCCACACTTCAACCGTCACCGCGCCTCGCGCCGCGTGCTGATGGCCGTGCTCATCACGGCGGCGGTGAGCGGCTACTTCATGGGGCTGCGCCAGACGCGTTCTCAAGTCAGCCTCACGCGACCGACAGAACTTTCCACCACCCAAGCCAGCCGCACCGGCGAGAACGCCGAACGCTCGGTGCCCGGCATCGTGAATTACAGCGAGGTGAACCGGAAACGCAGCGGCCCCAACGCCGGCTGGCGCAGCGACCTGCATTTGCTCATCGGCCCACCACGCCTCGTGCTGACCACGAACGCCCCGCCGGAGTTCCGCGCTGCCGCTGTCGCACAACGGCAGACGCGCCGGGCCTTCGATGGCGCGCCGCCCGTCGTGCCGCATCCCATCGCGCAAGATTCCTCCTCCGCCTGTCTCGTGTGTCACGCGCGTGGCCTGGCCGTGAAAGACCGCACTGCTTCCAAGGTCAGCCACGCGCCCTTCAGCAACTGCACCCAATGCCATGTCCCCGCCAGCGGCCCGCAGATTCCCATCGGCGACACCGCGCTGCGCGAGCCACTGAGCGGAAACACGTTCGTCGGCTTCTCTGCCTTCGGTCCCGGCAAGCGCGCATGGCCGGGCGCGCCGCCCACGATTCCCCACGCCACGCTGATGCGCAGCGATTGCCTGAGCTGCCACGGCCCGGGCGGCCTCTACGGCCTGCGCACGCCGCACGTCGAGCGCCTGCTCTGCACGCAATGCCACGCGCCCGACGCCCGCCTCGACCAACGCCTCGTCGCCCATGAGTGAAACGCTGCTTCTCCCCGAACTCCGCTCCAGCACGATTGACCTCGCTGAAGTCGAGCGCCTGCTCAACGACATCGAGGCCTGCGCGCAAATCACCGAGATTATCCCCAAGCAATCCGCGCAGGGCTACGCGCCGGAGACAGGCACGCTCATGCTCGACGACGCCCGCCAACTGCTGCGCGCCCGCACCGTGCGCGGCCTGCAAATCCGCTATCGCCACGACGGCGCGGACTGGTGGGACACGTTGATGGTGGTTGGGCAAAACTTCCGCCTCGTCCGCATCCGCCACGAGTTCGCCTAGCGGCTGCCATAGGGTAAGCGGCCCAGCCGGCATTGGAGTTCGCGTCGCGCGGACCTGAGGTTCAGTTGGGTCAGAATCGTAGTTTCGGGACTAGCGGTGTCCGTTGGACAACTGAGGCATTGGTCATCGAACTTATCGAATGCCAGTCTTGCGCAGCCACGCCAGCGCCAAGTCCGGCAATGCCTTGGCTTCATTCGTGCAACGCAAGCCGTAGCCGTTGGGCAGCCGGTGCATCCTGTTGGAGCAACTGGGTGAGTGTGGTGGGTGAGTGTGGTGGGTGACGCACAACACGAGGGCTTCGATGGGTGGCGAGAGACTCACACCGATCACGTCCCAAAACTTTCGCTCGGTGGGGGGCCAAGTGGGGCTGAATCCCTTGCTTCGCCCAAGTGCGCTGCACGGTGACCGCGAAAGCCCGGTTTGCCGGGCCATGACACGGTAAGTCCACCCGCGCCGGCCGCTGGGCAGAGGTTGGTTGCAGTCGCACGCTCTCTCCACCTTCTGATCGGAGGCCGCGTTGTGCTCCACTTTCGTGTGAAACGTCTTGCTGAGCGCGCGGGAGGATTTGCCTCTTCAATCGCTCGTGATCGACTAATCGGCCGGGGCGAGCACCAGCAAATGCACGCCGCGCACGTAGTCTTTGACAGTGACGCGATACGCTTGCATGTGCGGCGAAACCGAGTGCGCCTTGAGCGCGGCGAGGTCCGCCCACTTCTCCACGACGACGACCTTGTCGGGACCGACCTTAGCTTGATTGGACAGATCAGTTTGCGCGTCCACCGCGGGGCCGTATTCGATGCAGCCCTTCTCTGCGCGGACGTCGGAAATGATTTTCCGGAACTCGGTCAGGTATGATTCGCGCGTGCCTGGCGCGAGTTCAATGGTGGCGATGACGTGGATCATAATTTCTCCTTTCGTTACTGCACAAACTTCACGTCCACCTTGGGCAGCAGGGCTTTCACTTTGGTCTGCGTTTCGTCGGGGTAGCCTTTGCCATAGCGGACGAGCGTGAGGGTTTTGAGCTGGGCGAAGGCTCGCAACTGCGGGAGGCGGGCGTTGGGCAGGTCGAGGCCTGAGAGGGAGAGTTCCCGGACCTGGGTCACGCCGACGAGGGCGGTGAGGTCGGTGTCGGTGAACTTGGTGGCGTCCATCGAGAGGCGGCGCAGCGTGGGGATGGATTTGACCGAATCGATGGCGTCCGCTGCCGGGGCGTTCACGCCGTATTCAAGTGCCACATATTCCAGCGGCAACTCGCGCAGGTGCTTGACCAGGCCGGCGGTGGCCTTGGCACAACTGATCTCGATGCCAGTCAGTTTCTTGAGCTTTTTCAGATGCTCAGCGCTGGCATCAGTGAGGAGCTTGGAGTGCCACAACTTGATGAACTCGAGGTTCGGGAACTTTTCACAAACGTAGCCGAGCCCTTCGTCGTCGAGGGTATTGCTGTGGAAATTGATCCTTTTGAGGTTGGTCCAGCCCTCGAACTTTGCGAAGCCATGACCTTTCACCGGAGAGCCGCGGAAGGTGAAACTCTCGAGGTTTTTCAGCCCGGCCAGTTGTTCGAGACCGGCGTCGGTGGCCTGCCCGAAGTAGGCGAGTTCGAGCGAGGTGAGCGTGGGGCACTGCGTGAGCGCCTTGAGGCGCGCGAGGCTGGGATCGCCGAGGGCGGGGTTTCTAGGCAGCCCTCTGGCGGTTCCTTCCATGCTCAGGGATTTGAGGTTCCTGAGCTTCAGCAGCGGCGGCAGCCAGGAGTCCTCGATCTTCGTTGCCACGAGCTTAACGGACTCAAGGGCCGGGATGTGCCCGAGGTGCTCGATGAAAGCCGCGTCATAGGGATCGCCGTTGGCACCGCGATAGGCATGCGCCTTGCCGTTCTGAATGCTGGTGCTGACGAGCGTGAGCGTGTCAAAAATCGCTACGTCGCCCCCCGCCGCTTTCTTCAACGTCTCGGGCGTGGTGTTGACCTTGGTGAACGAGCCCGGCGCGCTCTCGATCGTGCGGATGACGGCCTCGACATGCGGGTGCCGGTCTGCGGCGGCCAGGATGTCGGCGGCGTGTTCGGTGAGCGCTTGTTTCAGAGGTGCACCGGGGGTGGCGGCGATGACGGCATCGAGGTCGGCCCGCGAGGTGATCTTGGAAAGGTCAGCCCGTCCGGGCAGACGGGCTTGGGGGGCAGCGGCAAAGGCGGTGACGGTGGTGAGGGTGCAAAGTAGCGCGGTGATGAGGGCGCGGAGGTTTTTCATGATGGTCTTTCCTATTTTGTGTGGGCTGCCTCGGTGGCGCGGACGTGAGACTGCATTTCTCGGAGACTGAGAACGTAGGCCGCGACGTCCCAGCGCTGCTCCTCGGTGAGTGCCTGGGCAAAGCTCGCCATCGGCGTGCCGCTCAAGCCGGTGCTGAGAATCCGAAAAATGTCCCCGGGGCCATCGCCGCAACGCAGAAAGGGCGCGAGCAGGTCCGCTGGCTTCACCGCGTGGCCCCAACTGTCCTTGAGTCCCTGTGCGGCCGGGCCTGCGCCATCGCCCTTTGCTCCGTGGCAAGCGGCGCAAGCCACTGTGAAGAGGGCGCGCCCGCTGTCCACATGCGTCCGCAGTTCCCCGTTCCGGCCAAGCCACTCGGGCTCGTGCGGGAATGCAATCGCTTCGGCGTAGTTCTCCTGCCTCCGCCAGCGCCGCGAGAACGACTTCACATAGGCGATCACCGCGTCCAGTTCTTCGGCGCGTAAGTTGTTGAATGCTCCCATCGCCGTTCCGCTGAGCCCGCGCTTGATCGTGCGCCGCAGGTCATCGTCCGTGGGGAGCTTGTCGTATGGTGTGCTCCGAAATTTGAACCAACCTTCTCGAAACGACCTCGGCTTGATGGGCAGATCCTTTGCCATCTCGCCGTTTCCGTCCCCGCGTTCGCCATGGCAGACGATGCAGTTCCTCTGGAATAGATCGCGCCCGAGGAGATACACCTCGAAGCTGACCTGTCCGGGCTTTGCCACTTCCCCCCCGCGCACGAACGCCAGCGGCGCGAGCAGCAGGGTGGTGGATACGAATAGGTGTTTCATAAGTCTCATTCTCCTGACGCCTTGGCGGCGGCGGTGCGTGTGCTTTCGAGGTGGGCGAAGGCGGGTTCCAAGCCCGCATTGTTTTGCGTGGCGGAGATCAGGTCCGGCGTCGCGGCGGCATCGAACGAGTTGCCCAGCCAGGTGTGAGCTTCGCGGTGGTTTTGGTTGAAGCGGATCGCACCGCCCGAGGCGGTGTGGACGAAGTTGGATTCGAAGTGAAACCCCTTGCTGCCCTCGTCAATGAAGAAGCCACTGTTCGGCGTGCCACCGTGGGCGAAGGGTTGGGCCATGGGGCCTGCAGCACGGTCATCGCCGTGGGGTGCGGCGAAAAGCTCCGCGGCGCTGGCGGTCGTCGCGAGCAAGAGCAGCGGGGCGAAGACGAGGTGTTTCATGATGCGGCAAAAAGATTGGAGGCAGAAAATGGGTATTTTTGTCTCCAGTTGTTTTGCCGCTGAGGGTGTAAGCGGCGGTCGAAAAGTGCGGCGGGCGGCGCTCGAAAAGTGCTGCACCTTCCGGGCAAAGAAGACTGTTTTTTCAGGGTTTCGTCAAGCTGTTGATTCCGCTTCGAGGTAGAAGCAGCAGGAGGGGGAGCTTCG
>CAIPBN010000457.1 GCA_903863315.1 uncultured Verrucomicrobiota bacterium
CATCAAAGTCAGCGTCCGCTTCTGGCGGGGCTGCAAGAAGCTCAAGGCCGAAGACATCGGCCTCAAGAGCAGCGATGTGTCCGACCGCTTAATCAGCCTCGGCCACAAACGCCTGCTGCCCCGCGAATCCACCCAGCAACTCGCCCTGCTCGAAGGCCGTGCCCACGCGCTGATTGAAGGCAACACGTTTCCCTTCCTCAACGGCCTCGCACACTTCCTGCCCAATGCCCGCTTGCAGGAAGTCACCACACGCCTGAACGAAATCGAAACCGAGTTCTGGCAGGCCAAGGACGAGTTCCTCCGCCGTTACACTTCACTCCGCCAGTCCGCCTCATCGGAATGGCAATCCCTGGCGCAGAAGCTCGTGGATGATCCCGACCGTCTCCTGGCCACCATTGAAGCCTCGTTCCCACTCCCGCAGCAGATGAACCGCTTCTACGGCTTCGAGACGCAGTTATTTCAGGTCAGCGTGCCGGAATCTCTGGGCGTGGAACTCATCACCACCGCCGAGCAACAGCAGGTAATCAGCGCGCGCCAGCAAGCCGCCCGTGATGCTGGTGCGAAGATCCGCCAGGACGTGCAGACGTTTGTGGCTGACTGCGTGGCCTCCTTGCGAGAGCAGACCGCAGTTCTTTGCCAGGAAATGCTCACCAGCATTGGCACCAGCGAGACCGGCGTGCATCAGAAGACCCTCAACCGTCTCGTCCGGTTCATCGAACAGTTCAAGCAGATGAACTTCGCCAATGACGTCGAGATGGAACGCCAGTTGGAACGGGTCAGGAAAGAGCTGCTGTCCAAAACCGCCGAGGAATATCGGGACAGTTCCATTGCCCGCACCCGCCTCACTGCTGGCCTGCAACAGCTTGCCAGTCACGCCCGCCAACTTGCCAAGCAGGATGCCGGTGAACTGGTGGAACGCTTCGGCGAACTGGGCCGCCGGAAGTTCCAACTCGCGGCTTGAACCTCCGCAAAGGCAATTCGGTTTAGCCACGGATGAAACACGGACAGAACACGGAACGGGGCAATCCCCTCATCCGAGTCCTCCCGTTTTCATTCCGTGGCTCCTCTTTTTCAACCCTCAACCCCAACGACCAACCATGGCCTATCACTCCACCAACTTCAGCCTCGTGGTCCGCTTGCCCGATGAGGCGGCACAGACCTACGCCCTCAACCTCGCCCAGCAAGCCAGTCGCCTCAACCAGGGCGATGAAGCCGAACCGGGATTCCCTGCCGAACTTCAAGGCAGCACCGAAGACTGGTGCTTTGAGGTTGAAGGCGACGTGCTCAACGGGCAGCCGCGCTTGTGGCTGCATTCCAACAACGGTGGCATCGACGCAGTCTGCGCGTTTCTCCAGCACCTGCTCCAGAAGTTCGACCCCGCTGGTCAAGTGACCTTCCAGTGGTCGCACGATTGTAACCGTCCCCTGACCGACGCCTATGGCGGCGGCGCAGCCGTCATTACCGCCCAAGAAATCAAATCTATGAGCACCGGTCAGTGGCTGCGCGAAAACGCGGCCTGATTCTCAACCTTAAACCACCATGCCCAAGTTCGTTTGTTCCTACGCCCACGACATCGCCTGCTTCGCGGACTTTGTCGTGGAAGCCAGCAGTGAACGCGCCGCATTGCGCCTCATCAGAAAGGCCCTGCGCGATGGCAAGTTTGCCAAAGTGGATGCGTCTCCGTGTTGGGAGAACGGCTCAACCAACGACCGAGTGTTCGTTCAAGGCCCTGCCAGCGAACATTCACCCGACACCACGCTCGCTGAACTCATCGGCCAAGAACATCTGTTCAGCCCTCACACCCACCTCTGCATCCGCTGCGGCCAGCACGCCGACGATGACGCCGTGGAGAACACGCCCTGCCGGCCAGTCGCAGACGCCTCGCCATGAAAACCATCACCATCCGCCGACTCGACCTTCAGTTCGACGCCAACCAAATCACCAAGGGCAGCGTGGAACTGCAAGCCAGCCAAGCCCTCGAACTCATCAACCTGACCTTGCAGCGGGAACCCTTCGGCCTCGGCGCTCAACTCTTCGCTCATCGCGACGAGATTGAAGTCGAGTCCGGGGAGAACACTGACTGACCAACTCTGTGAGCGCGTGGCGGAACAAGACGCGCACGGCGGCAGCCGTGTGGAACCCAACAAGGGGTGGTGAGGCATCACCTGGGCGGTGGAAATCCGTTCTTCCGTGCAGGGGTGCAATACCCTGCCGCGCTCACCTCTTTGCCTGGCAGTCAGTCCGCGTTTGCAGCTCTCAACCCTCAACTCCAAAACCCTCAACTCATCGTGTCCCACTTCACCACCATCAAAACGCAGATCAAGGACGTGGAAGCCTTGCGGTCGGCGGTCAACGAGCTGGGCCTTCAGCTCCTCGCCAACACCACGGCACGCGGTTACCTCAGCAACAAAACCAAGGGCGATTACGTCATCCGGCTCAAAGGCCCTTACGACATCGCCGTCAATAAACAACCTGACCAGGCCTTCGGCCTCACAACCGACTGGTGGGATGGCCATGTCGCGAAGGAGGTCGGCAGCAACTTTGGCCGTCTGCTGCAACTCTACGGCGTCCACAAGGCCAGCATGGAAGCCCGGAAGAAGGGCTACTCCGTGCTGCGCAACCCCCAACCCAACGGCTCCATCAAGCTCATCCTCGCCACGCTATGAAACCCACCATCGAAATCGTTGTCTCAACCACCGGCGAGTTCACCATCGAGGGAATCGGCTTCAAAGGGCCTGGCTGCGAGAAGGCCACCAAGTTTCTGGAGGAAGCACTGGGCGTCGTGAACTCGAAGGTGAAGAAGCCTGAGTTCCACCAGCAAGCCCGCTCAACGCAGACACAACAGCTCGGCACATGAACCCCGTGCTGACGTTCGACGTGGATGGCGTTGTCCGCTGTCTCCACACCGACGCCATTCCGCTGCAAACCCTCGGCACGTTGGAAATCCACCGTGCCACCACCATCGAGTTCAACCCTGCATCCCAACAGTGGGAGGTGAAGGACGCTACAGGAGTAACCCTCCACAGCGACCCTTCACGCTCCTGCTGTCTGGCGTGGGAGGTGGACCGATTCAACCTCTAACCCGAAAGGACATCATGCGCCCAGACCTGCTCACGGTCCTGCGCCAAAACATCTCGCAAGCCAAACCTCGAACCCCAAAGCCACTCGCTGCTTCCCTTAATTTGGAGCACGGGTGGCTTCTGCCGTTTCTGCTGC
>CAIPBN010000458.1 GCA_903863315.1 uncultured Verrucomicrobiota bacterium
AGCACCACTGCCAGGGGCGCGAGGTCGCGCCGGACCCGGTCGGGTTGGCGGCCTACACCATGGATTCGCACCACACCCAGCGCTACATCGACGTGCAGGGGCATGTGCGCAACGAAGGCGATGTTGAAGTCGGCGGGTTCTCCCCCTACGCCATCGGCTACCGCGCCATCGTGCCGAAGGCGCAGGAATGCGGCAATCTGCTCGTGCCCGTCTGCCTCGCGGCGTCGCACATCGCCTACGGCAGCATCCGCATGGAGCCGGTGTTCATGGTTCTGGCCCAGTCGGCCGCCACGGCAGCGGCGCACGCCATCGACGAGCAACTACCCGTGCAACGCATTGCCCAGCCGCGCTTCCGTGCCCGGCTGGAGGCGGACCACCAAGTGCTCATCTGGACCAAGCGGAAATGAACCATCACCCCTCTCATGGCTAAACCTCTCAAACTCCAACAAGGCCAGATCTGGCAGCTCGGCGACCAGTTTATCCGCATCGTGCGGCTGGAACGCCTCGCGGTGGAATACAAGCTCACGACCGGGGCTGTCATCAAGGCCGGCCCCAACCTCAAGGCCACCAAGAAGGAATTCTGCCGGCTGATCAAAACCGCCGTCCTCCAGTCCGCAGCTCTCGCTTCCAAACCCGGGGCGGTCCGGCCGCAATGACCGGCAGTCCGCACGGACATCTTCCACCGACGTTCAGATTTTGGGCTTCGTCGCGCTGCGATTGGCCCAGTTGAAGAGGCCTTGCGGGCGCGCGAGCATCAGCACGATGACGAGCAGCGAGTAGATGATCATCCGCGTGTCGGCAATCCACTTGAGGTTGTTGAACGGCGCGGCAAAGGGCAGGTCCACGCGCACGCCTGCGAGCATTCGCAGGCCCTCCGGCAGCAGCGTCAGCAGCACGGCGGCGATGATGACTCCCGTGGTGTTGCCCATGCCGCCGAGGATGACCATCACCACAATCTCGATGGAGCGCATGAAGTCGAAGCCCGTTGGCGCGATGGTGAGAATCGAGTGGCCATACAGCCCACCCGCCACGCCCGCGAAGAACGCGCCCACCACAAACGCGGTGATCTTGTAGCGCGTGGTGTTGATGCCCATCGCCTCGGCGGCGATCTCGTCGTCATGCACGGCGAGGAAGCCGCGTCCGTAAGTCGAGTTCACCATGCTGACGACGACGTAAACCGTCAGCGCGGCGAAGGCATACACCCAGAAGAGGTTCGTGTAGGCGGGGATGCCATTCAGCCCCAGCGCGCCCCCGAGCGAGTCCACGTTGCGGAAGAGCACACGGATGATCTCGCCGAAGCCGAGCGTGACGATCGCGAGGTAGTCACCCTTGAGCCGCAGTGACGGGGCACCGACCAGCACGCCGGCCAGCGCGGCCGCGAGCCCGCCGCCCACGAGGGCGATTGGGAACAGCACGTGGACGCCCGCGCCCTGCATGAGGCTAGGCGTAAACTTCGGCGCGCCGAACATGGTGATGGCCGCCGCCGTGTATGCCCCCACCGCCATGAAGCCCGCGTGGCCGAGCGAGAACTGCCCGGTGTAGCCATTGATGAGGTTCAGACTGACCGCGAGGATGACGTTGATGCCGATGTTCGAGATGATGAGGGCGAAGTAGGGATCGAGCCGGGAAGAGCACGCGGAGACCACGCCGGCCAAGGCGATGGCGGAGATGAGGACGATTTGGGAGCGGGGAATCACGAAGGCAATGCGGAAAGCGGGGTGTGGAATGCGGAATGCGTTCCTTGGATGCATCCGACGCATCCGGGTGGATCATTCGCAGTTCGTAATTGGCAGTTCGCCATGGGTTCAGACTTTCTCCACCTGCATTTTTCCCAGCAAGCCTGCCGGGCGGAACAGCAGGATCGCGATCAGGATGGCGAAGGCAATCGCATCAGTGAAGGTGCTGAAGCGGCTGCCGTTCACGAAGGTTTCGACCACACCGAGCAGCAGGCCGCCAAGCGCCGCGCCGGGGATGTTGCCGATGCCGCCGAGCACGGCCGCGACGAACGCCTTCAGCCCCGGCAACACGCCCATCAGCGGGTCGATGGCCTGGTAGTTCAGTGAGTAGAGGATGCCGCCTGCCGCCGCGAGCGCCG
>CAIPBN010000459.1 GCA_903863315.1 uncultured Verrucomicrobiota bacterium
AGACACCTCAGTGCTGGGAGCTTGTCCGAAACCGGGGTGGAGGGTTGCCAGGTTGAGCGCTATCGCGGAAATCGCGAGGAGCCAAGTGCGGTTCATTCAGGTTTGTTTTCATTTTTAAGGAACCTCCGGGGTGGGTCGGTTTGCCTGACTGGGTTAGTTTGCCTCCAAGGATTTGGTTGGCGTTGGCCGGGCCTCGGCGGCGGGCTTGTCTAAGCGGACCTTTTCGGTCCGCTCGATTTGCACCACGCGCGAGTCATGCACGGTGATTTGCACGACGCCGAAACGGAGTTGTCCGACTTGCTCGGCCACGAGGGTCAGCCAGTCGCTTTGGGCTTCATTTCGGATTGCCGATGGCTTCGACATGGAGGCGAGTTTAGGTCTATACTCTACTAAGTCAATAGAGATTTGTATAAATCTGCTAAACTCAATTTCAAAGGGCTGAAGAACACCTTCAAGTTGTGTGATTCCACCAATCTTGACCAATTTGATGAGCCTTTTATCATCGGCTCATGAAGATCTCCGTTCGAGGCGAGTATGCACTGCGTGCTTTGCTGGTCTTGGGGCTGAACTACGACCGTGATGTGGTGCGCATCCAGACCATTTCCGAGCAGCAGAACATCCCCAAGCGCTTCCTCGAACAAATCCTCACCGACCTCAAATCACTCGGCGTGGTCGAGAGTCGACGCGGCGTGGCGGGCGGCTACCGGCTGGCGCGCCCGCCGGAGTTCGTGACCTTGGCGGCGGTCATCCGGCACATTGAGGGCCCGCTCGCGCCGGTGAGCTGCGTGAGCGAGCGCTTCTACGAGAAGTGCTCCTGTCCCGATGAAAGCAAGTGCGCCATCCGTAGCGTGATGAAGGAAGTGCGCGAGGCCATCGTGAAGATTCTTGAGAATGTGACCGTGGCGCAGATGTGCGAGCGCGTGAAGCTGCTCCAAGGCGAGCACACTAATCCGCTCGACTACGTCATCTGAGGTGAAATGCCCGGCCCGCACGCCGTGTCTTGCGGTGCCAGAATAGCTCCGGTAGTTTCCGAGCAAGTTGAAGAAAAGTTCGCGACCGGAAATTCCGCGCAAGGCGGTGTATCGGCTCTCCATCTACCTGCGCTGCCTGCTGCGCTTGAAGGAGAACGGGCTGCCCACCATTGCCAGTGAGGCGCTCGCGCGGGCGGCGGGGGTAAAGTCCACGCAGTTGCGAAAGGATCTGGCCTACTTCGGCACTTTTGGCACGCGCGGGTTGGGCTATGATGTGGAGCAGTTGGCCGGGATGATTGCCGATGTGCTTGGCACGAGTCAGTTGCAGCCCGTGGTGCTGGTGGGCGTGGGCAATCTCGGCGCGGCCTTGCTGGCCTACCAAGGGTTCGGTCCCGAGGGCTTTGAGGTGGTTGCCGCCTTCGATGCCGAGCCGCAGAAAGCGCGGGCCCGAACCGCTTTCCAACCCATCCTGCCGATGGTGGAGATGGCGCGCACCGTGCGGGAGCGACACGTGAAAATGGCCATTATCACGGTGCCGGTCACCGGAGCCCAGGAGGTGGCCAACCAACTGGTGGCGGCGGGCATCGTGGGCATCCTCAACTTTGCGCCCATCGTCCTTCAGGTGCCCGAGGACGTGACGGTGAATGGCGTGAACCTCGCCATCGAGCTGGAGAACTTGAGTTACTTCATCCAGCACTAAGGCGTGGCCGGGTAAAACGAAACGAACGGCGGTAGCGCGTGAACGGTTGCCGGCAACGCCAGTTCAATCTCGCTCCTCGCGGCTGAAAACGTGAATTGCCAACCAGGCGGTGGGCAGCTAATCAAGCGCGGTCGATCGGGCCTTGCGGGTCAAATCTATGTTTCGAGACATCGGTGGACTGGTCATTTTGTTCTGGCGCACGTTGCTGGCGCTGCCACTGGCGTTGCGGCAGCGGCGCAAGGTGGCCGAGCAGTTTTATGAGGTGGGCATGGCGAGCCTGCTGATGGTCTGCATTCTCTCCGTGTTCATCGGCGGTGTGCTGGCGCTGGAGATCGGGCCGGTGATGGTCGAGCGGGGTTTGGCCAATTACCTCGGCGGGATTCTGGGCTTGGGCATCTGCCGGGAACTGGCCCCGACGCTCATGGCGGTGCTCATCGCCGGGCGCATCGGCTCCGCCATGGCGGCGGAGATTGGTTCGATGGCCGTGTATCAGGAGATTGATGCGTTGCGGACAATGAACATCAACCCGGTGCATTACCTGGTGCTGCCGCGCATTCTCGCCTTGGCGGTGGCGCTGCCGATGCTGGTGATTTTCGCCGATCTCGTGGGCTGGATGGGCGGGGCGTTGGTGTGCGCCACGAACCAGCAGATCGTCGTGGGCATGCAGTCTTTCTTTGCGAACCTGCGCGAGACGGTGGACGTGCAGGATGTGGCGCATGGCCTGATCAAGACCTTCGTCTTCGCCTTGGTCATCGGCACGGTGTCCTGTCATCAGGGGCTTTCCACCATCGGTGGGCCGCGCGGCATCGGGCGCACCGTGACCAAGGCCGTGGTCAACTCCATCGTCCTGATCTTGATCCTTGATTACTTCCTCACGCACCTGCTGGTGCAGCTTGAAAAATGAGCGGCCCCGGAAACAACGACAGCGTGCGCGTGGAGGTCCGTGGACTGCGAAAGAGCTTCGGCGAACACGAAGTCTTGCGTGGGGTGGATCTCACCGTGGAGCGTGGGGAAATCTTCGTCCTGATGGGACCCAGCGGCAGCGGCAAGAGCGTGCTGCTCAAGCACATCATCGGTCTGGAGGAGCCGGACGCGGGGGAGATCCTGATCGAAGGTCAGGGCATCAACACCGAGGGCCTGCGCGACCGCTACCGGATGGCGATGGTCTTCCAGTCCGGCGCGCTGCTGAACTCGCTGACGGTCGGCGAAAACGTAGGCCTCTACCTCCGGGAGCATCGGCTCAAGCCTGAAGCGGAGATCCGACGCATCATCGCGGAGAAGCTCGACATAGTCGGCTTGAAGGGGGCCGAGGAGAAAATCCCTGGCGAACTTTCCGGCGGCATGAAGAAGCGCGTTGCGCTGGCCCGCGCGCTGGTCATCGAGCCGCAGCTCATCCTCTACGATGAGCCGACCAGCGAACTGGACCCGTTGATTGCGATCACGATTGGCCAGGAGATTCTCGCCCTGCGGGACCGCACCCACGCCACCAGCCTCGTGGTCACCCACGACCGCGACCTCGCGTTTGGCATCGCGGATCGCATTGCCATGATTGCCGATGGCGAGATCCTTGAGATTGGCCGTCCGGAGGATGTGCGCCGCAGCCAGCATCCGCTCGTGCGGAAGTTTTTGACCGCCGATTTCAAACCGAAACCACAATGAAACATGAAGTGGTTTCAGCCACAAAAAGGCGCAGCAGGCACAAGGAGAAATCTTTTTGCGCCGCTTGTGCTTCTTTGTGGCAGATACTTTGCGGCCGCGCTAACCCCTGACAGAACTGTGCTATGAAAAACACCTCCCTCGAAACCAAGCTCGGCATGTTCGTGGCGCTCGTCGTGGTGGCGGCGCTCGTGCTGCTGGAAATGGCCGGCGGCACCGATCTGTTCAAGAAGGGCTACCGCATCCACGGCCACTTCAAAACCGCCCAGGAACTCAAGATTGGTGACCCGGTCAAGATGGCGGGCGTGCCCATCGGAAAGGTGGAGAAGATTGGCTTCGACCAGGGCAAGGTGAAGGTGACGATGAAGCTGGACCAGGCGGCCGAGGTGAAAACC
>CAIPBN010000460.1 GCA_903863315.1 uncultured Verrucomicrobiota bacterium
CCATCGAGGTGCTCTCCAACTGGCACATCTACGGCCCGCAAATCTACCTCAGCCTCCGGCTCGCCTACGACCCGCAGGCGAATTCCAAGGCCATCATGGAGGATTACTGGGTGAGGTTCTATGGGCCCAAGGCCGGCCCTCACATGAAGGCTTATTGGATGGGGCTTGATGCCGCGCAGCAGCAGTCCAAGACGCACGCCGGCAGCTTCTTCGGCCTCGCGCAGATTTACACCCCCGACTTCCTGACCCAATGCGAAGGCTTGATGGCCAAGGCCGCCGCCGCCGCCAAGGGTGACGCCGTTTACGAGCAGCGCGTCGCCCTGCACGCCGAGGGCCTGCGCAGCGCGCGCGCCTATCGCACCATGAGCGACGACATGAACCGTGGGGACTTCGCCGCCGCGCTGCGCGAATACGACGCGACCTACACCCGCATGAAGGGAGTGGTGGCCAGGGGCGGGGCCAATCCTGAATACGCCACGGCCTATCTCGAACGCTTTCTCAGCAAGCCTATCCGCCAGGGCGCGGCCGCCACGGCCGCGCCGAATCGTCTGGTCCAGGTGCTGCCCGACCGCTGGCGTTTCACCTTCGATGCGGAGGACACCGGCAACGAGCGCGGCTTTCATCGCGCTGATTTCTCGGACGTTGCCTGGCCGCTGGTCGCCACGCACAACGTCACGCTGGATGCGCAGGGCTATGACCAGAACTCCGTGATGTGGTATCGCACGCGCTTCAACGTGCCGGCGAAGCATGCCGACCTCGCGCTCTTCTTCGGCGAGGTGGACGGAGCAAGTGAGGTTTATGTGAACGGCAAGAAGATCGAAGTCGCCGCGCCGGTTGTGGCCCCCAAGGCGCCGAAGAAAGTCGCGGTCGCGGCTCCGACGACATCAGCACCGGCGACCTCAACTGTCGCCGCCACGCCGCCGGCCAAGCCCGCGCGCGAAGGCCTCGGCAAATCACGCACCCCCTTCGAGGTGGATGTGACCGCCGCTGTGAAGCCCGGCGAAAATGTCCTCGCGCTGCGCGTGGACCACACCCGCATCACGGACCTTTCCTTGGGCGGCATCCTGCGGCCCGTGGTGCTCATCGAGAAGCCGAAGCCCTGAGGTCGCGGCCGGGATGTGCCCACCGCGCTGATGCTGGCCGCCGGCTCATCCAGCAAACTTGGGAAACAAATCCTCCTTGGGCCACTCCTTCACCGCCGCAGCCGCCTGGTGCATGGCGGCGTCAATAGCGGCGTCGGGCAAATTGGGAATTTCCTGCCGCTGGTTGAAGAGCACGGCCCACGCGAGTCCGTCCCAGCGACGCACCAGCAGCGTGCGTGTGCCGGGCAGGCTGCCGGTGTGCCAGTAGTTCGCCATGCCGGCCCGACCGACGATGGAGCGCGCCTGCCAGCCGCAGGTGTAAAAGACTTCCTTCAGCACCCCATCATCGTTGCGCGACACCGGCGCAGGCGGGGCGGCGTGCAGTTCCCTCCACGTGTCCGCCTTGAGCAACGGGCACTGCGCTGGATTCTGGAGCGCGGCGGCGAAGCGGGCCAGGTCCACGGCGCTCGCCAGCCAGCCACCGTGCGCGTCCATCGCCTCCAGATGGAAACCACCGTAAGGCCACGGCACCTTCGTGGCCGTGCCCGGGAACAGGCTGTCGGCGGTGGCATTGTCCGTTGTGTGATAGTGGACCTCCCGTTCGGCCCGGTGCGCCGCCAAGGTGCGCCCGAGGCGCATGGATCGGATGCCGCACGGGGCCAGCACGCTGGCTTTCACGAAGGCTTCATAGGACTGGCCGGTGAGGTGCTCGATAATCCGGCCCAGCACGCAATAGCCGAAGTTTGAGTAGGCGTAGCGTGTGCCGGGATCGAAATCCAGCGGCTGGCCGAGCATGAACTTGACGACGGCATCCGCGCTAGCCGGGACCGAGGTGCCGGTTGCCATCGCGATTTGGCGTGCGCGAAACATGGGGTCGAAGCTCTTGTCGCGATCCCAGCCGCCGGTGTGCTGGAGGCAGTGGCGCACCGTGATCTGCTTCCAGCGCGGGTCAGGTTTGCCGCCGGGCGGAACCGCTGCCTTGTGCGAGAGCAGGTCGAGCACGC
>CAIPBN010000461.1 GCA_903863315.1 uncultured Verrucomicrobiota bacterium
CGGCCTTGCCCGAGCTCACCTTGGGCGAAGTCCAGTCCCTCGCCCGCCGCCAGCAGACCGGCGCAGACCTCGCGCGTTCCCTCAAGCTCGCCACGCTGGAGCCGGCCGTGACGAAGCTCTTCACCGAGACGACGGATGCCGTGGTCCGCGCCGCCGCTGGACGCGCCTGGCTGTCGCTCAATGCCGTCGCCGCGCTGCCCAAGGTCGAGCCGCTCGTGCGCGATGCCGCCCAGCCGGAGACCTTGCGTGCCGAACTCGCGGCGCAGCTCGGCGAGCAGGCGGACGCGCGTGGCTTGGCCGTGGTCGTGGCCGCGCTGACCAATGCCCCGACGCGCTTGCAGACGCGCTTTGCCGCCGCGCTCGTGAGCACGGCCGCTGGCGCGGAGCAACTTCTCGCCGCCGCCGAGGCCGGACGCATCCCCGCGCGCCTCCTGCAAGACCGCACCTTGACCGACCGCCTCCGCGCCAGCCCCGCACGCGACGCGAAGAATCGGCTGGCCGCCTTGGTGAAGAACTTGCCCGCCGCTGATGTGCAGTTGCAGAAGTTGATTGAAGCGAAGCGCGCCGGGTTCGATGCGAAGCAGGCCAATGCGTCGCGCGGAGCCGAGGTGTTCACGAAGGCGTGCGTCGCGTGCCATCAGCTTGCCGGGCAAGGCGCGCTCGTCGGCCCGCAGCTCGATGGCATCGGCGGTCGGGGCTTGGAGCGGCTGCTCGAAGACATCCTCGACCCGAACCGGAACGTGGACAAAGCCTTCCGCACGACGGTCTTCGTGCTCAAGGACGGCGAGACGGTGAGCGGGCTGCAACGCCGGGAGGAAGGCGGCGCGTTCATCTACGCCCTGGCGAACGGTCAGGAAGCCCGCGTGCCCAAGGCGGACGTAAAAGAGCGCCGCGAGACGGAGACCTCCTTGATGCCCGCGAATTTCCACGAAGCCCTCACGCCAGCGGAGCTGAACGACCTGCTGGTCTTCCTGCTGGGCAAGACGGGGAAGTGAGCGAGCAGCCTGGCTTCACGATGCAGCGTGAAGCGCCTCCCCTCCCCGCGCCGGAGGACTTCAAAGCCCGCGCCAGATAATCTCCAAAGAGAGCAGTGAGTAACTTGTGGTCAGGGCGGTTTCCTTTTCCCACCAACGGGCGTTGTCGTTTATCCAAGATCCGTCGGGCTTTTGGAGGTTCATTAAGCGAAGGGCTACCTCATGTCGCCATTTGATCTTCTTTCCGTCCTTCGTCTCCAATTCATCCACTTGTGCCGCGCTGAGTCCTTTTGTGAGCAAATGCAGGTAGTAGTAGAGACCTTGGGGACCCATGCCGGGATTCTCGTCGAGTGTGTAGTTGGCGCGGAGCCAGTCCATCACGGCAGTTACGCGCGCATCGTCACGCTTCAGGTCGGCGTAAACGTAGGTCAACAGCCCTGCGTAGCTCGCACTGCCGTAGGAGCGTAGCGCAACCCGGCCGGTGGTGGAGTTGGTGACGCCGCCAGCCATGCTGTTGCCTGGGTAGTAGATGAAGCCACCCTTGTTCGCTGTGTCGCCGGAAACCCACGGCTGGGAGTTATGCGAGGGTAGGTTTTGGCAGTTTTGGAGGAAATGGATGGCTGCCTTAAAATTTAGCGCCTTTGTGTCCGAGTCGGGCGCATCGGCCACTACGCCCTTGCTGTGGTAGAGGGCCTCCAACGCGACTAGGGTGTTGTTCAAGTCCGAGTGGGAATATTTGTTACCATAGCCCACCCCGCCATCGAATGGCGTGTCGATCTGCCCCTTCTCGCCGAAATCCACTTGGGTGCCGATGATGAATGCGCGGGCTTTGCGGATGGCAGGGGTATATTCGGACCGATCGGCGGAAGCCAGCGCGAGGACAGAGAGCGAAGTGTTGTAGTTCGCCATGTTCGTTGCATAGATGCCGCCGTCAGGCTTGGCGCTACTGAGGAGGAAAGCGTAAGCCCGTTGCACTGCGGGCGGCGGATTCTTCAGAAACTTGCCTGAGGGTTCGCCGTTAAGCACCACAAGAGGTAAGGCGGTGATGGCCGGATGGTCTGGCGTCGACCACCAGCCGTTGGTGGTTTGATTAGCCAGCAGCCAAGCGATGCCGCGGTCAATCGCGCGCTGGATTTCGTGGCGAAGCGATTCGTCATGGCCCGACGGTGCGGGAATGGGGGCGCGTTTCGGCGCATCTGCCGCCAAGAGGCAAGCAGGGGGAAGAGCAATAGCCGCCAGTGCGACTAGAGTGAGGAAGCGCATAGCAAAAACGAATGAGGATAAAGTGGCCGGTGGACTTATCTTACTCAAGCCGCAAACTCGCGCCTTCTTTCTAGGGGGGTGTTTCGTGGGGTGTCCCGGCGGGCAGTTTGAGCTCAGTTGTTCAAAACCCAACAGTGCTATTCCGCTGGGAGAGGGAGCGACGCAGCCCGCGTTGGTGTCATGCCGGGTGGCCACACCGTCCCACCTTGACGGCGACTGGAAGTCGCTGGCACGACGCGATGGTCAAGCCACATCCACCAGCGTGCGGGCGGTGGCCCCAAGCGGGTCGTCGGTGGCGGGCTTCTTGTTCGGGAGCACCAGCCACGCTTCGAGGAAGAGGAAGGCCAGCATGCCGATGAGGAAGATGCGCCAGATTTCGCCCTGGAGCGCGTCGCTGCGGGCGGTTCGCTCTTGGAGAAGTTGCAAGGGCAGGTTGCCAAGAAGCTGCTTCGCGGCGGCAGGTTCGAGCACGGCGCGGTCGTCTTCGGCGCTCGGGCGGTTCACGGCGAGGAGGCGTTCGCCGGCGCGATAGACTCCGGCGTTGAGGAGGATGCTCTTGCCGATGGTGCCGTCGGCGGAGGTCCATTGCTTCGCGCGGTCAAGGGCGCTGAGTTCGCCGCAGGCGGCCATGGTTTCTTGATTCAAGCGACGCGCGCCGAGTTGGAGGAGGCGTTGCAGCATCGGCACGAGGACGGGGCCGTCGCCGAGGGTGGACCAGTCGTCGTGCGGGAGCGTGGCCAGGAAGAAGAACTGGCCCCGGCCCAGCGCGCGGCGCGTGAGCAGCGGCGTGCCATCGGCGAAGGAGGCGAGCGCGGTGGCCTCGCCGGTGATGGCGGCGCGGCGGGTGATTTCGAGCTCGGCGAGCGGGAGGCTGAGACCTTCGTCGGTTTTGGCGAGCGGGCCTTCCTGTTCCTCCCACTTCGCGATTTTGAACGGCTTGTCGGCGGAGGCGGGCTGCGAATCCGCCCAGCCGAAGCCGAGAAATTTGCCTGTGTCCACGCGGCCGGGCGGGAGGAAGACAACCGCGCCACCTTCCTCGACGAAGCTGCGCAGTCGCTTCTCGCCGGCGGCGTCGGGGAGCGGCGCGTGCCAGATGAGCAGCGTGGCGTCGCTGCCGGTGCGCTCGGCGAAGGCGGCGGGCGTGAGGAATTCGGCGGGCTGGCGCGTGGCGGGGGAAAGCGCGGCAAGCTGGGCGTTGCGAATGAGCGCGGGCTGGTCGGAGATGACCGTGGCGCGGAGCGCGGAGTCGGAGCCGAAGACGAAGTAGGCGGCGTTGTCGCGGGCGTTGGCGTCGGCGGGGAGTTCGAGCGCGCCCCAGCCGAGACCCTTCGCCGCGCCGAGGTCCACCTTGTGCCGCCAGCGAAGCGCCGCGCCATCCATGTCGAGTTCGGTCTGCGACTTGACGCCGTTAAGCGTCAGCGCGAGTGGGAAGCGCGCGGGGCTGCTGCCGGCGGGGGCGTTGCGGGCGAGGTCGAGCGCGAGGTTGAGTTCGGCACCATCCGGGCGGGCGCGGCGGAAGACCTCGCCGAGCGTGGCGGAGGTGTTCGGCTCGCGGTCGTCATCGAAGGCGAGCAGGCGCACGCGGATGCCTTGGGGAAGCTTGCCGAGTTGGGCGGTGACAGCCTTCCAGCGCTCGTCGTCGGGGAGCCAGTTGCTGCGCTGGAGGTCGGAGGCGAGCCAGAGTTCGGCGGCACCGGCGCGGTTTTCGACGAGCCAGTTGTGCGCGAGCTGGAGCAAGGTTGGCAAATCCGCGGCGGTGTCGGTGGGGCCGGTGAGCGTGGGTTCGAGGAGGGATTTTGCGTTCGCGAGTTGCTGCGGAATGCGCGTGGCGGAGTCGAGCAGGACGAGGTGGGACTTGTCTTGAAATTCGCGCGCGGCTTCGGCGAGGAGTTTCACGGCTTGCTCGCGTTTGGTCACGGTCTGCCCGGCGAGACGCGACTCCATGCTGGCCGAGCGGTCAAGCACGATGACGATGACATCGGGCGCGGGCGAGAGCGTCCAGCCGAGCCAGCCGCCGGCGAGCGGGCGCGCGATGAAGAGCACGAGCGCGAGGACGGCGAGCGTGCGGAAGAGCAGGACGAGCCACTGGCGGAGCTTGGCGTGGCTGGTGGAGGCGCGCGTGGCCTGAAGCAGGAACATCATCGCCGCCCACGGCTGCGGCTTGTGGCGCAGGCGGTTGATGAGGTGGATGATGACCGGCACCAACACCAGCGGGAGGCCCCAGAGGAGGAAGGGTTGGAGGAAGGTCATGGGAATGCGGAGTGCGGAGTGCGGAGTGCGGAATCCGCCGTGCAGAACGCAAGCAATCTTGAAGCGTTTGGCGTAGATTTGCTCACAGACCTAACGCTTCCCTCACGAGTTTTTTGAGCAGTTCC
>CAIPBN010000462.1 GCA_903863315.1 uncultured Verrucomicrobiota bacterium
CGTCCCCTTCTGCGCGGGCGCGGGCTGCGTGGGGTTCGCGGGGTTCGCCGGTGAAGGCGTCGCAGCAGCGGCCTTCGCAGCCTTCTTGCCGCCCTTCGCAGCCACTGCGGGCGCGGCCGGCGCACCGGGCGCACGGCGGAACCACAGCGCCGCGGCGCTGCGGCCCTTGCCGGTCTCGATGCCGGGGCCGGAGACGCCGTGATTCGCGCCGGCCTCGTCGCGGGCGTCGCCCTTGTCGAAGGAGGAGAACTGCGCGAGCGACTTGTCGGGCTTGGCGGTCGGGTCGGCGAGGCGAGCCTGGACTTCCGTGCCGGTTAGCGCGCGGGTGTAAATCGCAAACTGGTCCATCATGCCGGTGTAGCTGGCGTCGAGCGTTTCACCGGCCAGGTTGTTGTTGCCGTCGCCGCCGAGGCGGAGCGGCTGCTTGGGCTGCGCGGCGACGAACGCGGACTTCGCCTGCGCGACAATCTGCCCGTCCACGTAGAGCTTCATCGTCTGGTCCGCCTCCAGCACGCCGACGATGTGATGCCAGCCTTCAAGCAACGGCGCGGGCGCGTTGGCGCGGGCGCGGGTGGAGTTGCTGTTGATGACAAAGCCGGGCTTGCCCTGCTCCAGCACCAGGCCCGCGCCGTTCTGCGGGCCGCCGTGGCTGATGAGCACGCCGTCCTTGCCGTCGGGCAGCGCCCAAATCTCCAGCGTGAAGGGCTTGCCCGCGATGTTGTTCTTCTCGGTCTGCGGGTAAGTGACGACAAGCGGTGTCGCCCCGGCGGGCGCGGCGGGTGCGTTCTTCGCGGCCTGCTTGCCGGCCTTGGTGGCCAGTCCAGGATCCACGGGCGCGTTGGGCGCGTCCTTGGGCATCTTCATGAGCTGGTGCTCCATCGTGGTGGTCCACTTGAAATACTGAGCCTCGCGCCCGTAGCCATAAACGTTCTTGTCGTCGTGGACGATGATGCGGCCCGAGGGCGCGTATTTGCCGGCCTGGTAATAGCCGTTGTGCCCGCCGGAGAAGCTCTTGCCATAGACCCAGTAGCTGCGATGGAACCACGAGTCGTCGAGGAAGCCCATCGGCGCGAAGAGATGCGCGCCCTCGCCCTTCTGCGCCGCGCCCTGCTCGATGGCGTTGTTGCTCACCGGCCCGATGTCCACGCGCTTGCCGTCGCCGCCGATTTTCTGCGTGCGGAGATAAGTCCACTTGCCATCGCTGGAGAGAATGTCGTTCAAGCCCACGGGCATTTGCAGCGTCTTGTGGCGGTTCTGGAAGTCGAGCCCGGTCTCGGGATCAATGTGGTTGTAAACCACCTCCACCAGCTTCTTGCCGGTTGCGACGTCCAGCTTGATGAAGCGCAGCCCGCCATCGAGAAACACGCTGCGGCCCGCGACGAAGCTCACGCTGCCGTGCTCCACGAGCACGCTGCCGTGGACGGGCCAGACGGACTCAAGCTGCTCCAGCGCGCCGTGCTGGCGGTTGTTCGGAGCGCCCTGGAATTTCCAGATCAACGCGCCGTCGGTCGCGCGGAGGCAATACACCCAGCCATCCTTGCCACCGAAGAGCACACGGCCCTGCCAGTAGGTCGGCGGCGAATCCACGCGCGCGCCGGCGATGAACTGCCACTTAGGCAGACCTGTCGCGTGGTCCAGCGCGTGGACTGTGTGTGCGTCCACCTGCGCGACGAAGACCTTGCCCGCCGCGATGGTGGGCGCGGAGAGCGGTGCGCCGAGCTTCACCTCCCACGCCTTGCCCAGGTCGGCGAGCAGCGGCTGGTCGGAGCTGCCGCTGCGTTTGGCGTCGTGGCGGTAAGTGGGCCAGTCCCTGGCATCGGCGGCGGTTTCCGCGAGCGGCTGGCCAAACGCGGGACCGCGCACGAGGCGCTTCTCATCCGCCGGAGGTGCGGGGTGCGGCGAGCCCGCGCCGGAGGCGAGCGCGTTGAGGCCGTCGAGCTTTGCCTCGGGATAGCAGGCGCAGTTGTGCGGGCCGGCGTAGGTGAGGCCGTTGGCGGGCAGCACGCCGTAGAGGCACGCGCCACGCACCCAGTGGTTCAAGTCCCAGTCCTGCTTCGCGTGGTCCACGAACTCAATGCCCGTGCGCGAGGGAATCAGATACTTCTCCGTCGCCTTGGCGATGTAGCAGCGGTGGTGAAACCAGTAAGTGCCCTCCGGCACGTTTGGCGAGAACTGCTTTTTCACCTCGCCGGTGTGCAG
>CAIPBN010000463.1 GCA_903863315.1 uncultured Verrucomicrobiota bacterium
AGGAGCGGGTGCTCATCTTGACTTCTTCGTAAACAAGCGGCTCCTTGTTCAGGATGGGGGCTTTGTCCGGCGCACCCGCGTATTCCCAGCCGGCCACGAAGGCGAACTGGTCGTCGCGACGCTTCACGTCGCCGGGGTTCACGAGGCCCTGCTTCGTCTCGGGGTCGTCCGGCGTGTATTGATACTCCTCGCGGAAGTGGCCGCCGCAACTCTCCTCGCGCATGAGCGCGTCCCGGCACATGAGTTCGCCCAACTCGATGAAGTCAGCGATGCGCCCGGCGCGTTCGAGCGACTGATTCCAGTCGTTCGACTCGCCGAGCACGCTGACTTCCTTCCAGTAGGCCTCGCGCAGGTTGCCGATAGCCTTGATGCCCTTCTCCAAGCTCGCCGCGTTGCGCGCCATGCCGCAGTGCTCCCACATAAGCTTGCCCAGTTCCTTGTGGAAACTGTCGGGCGTGCGCTTGCCCTTGTTGCCAAGCAGGCGCTTCGTCATTGTCTGGACGTTCTCCTCGGCTTCCTTGAACGACGCGTTGTCCGTCGTCGGGCGTTTGCCCGGATTTTGCGAGGACAGATAGCCCGAGATGGTCGCGGGCAGCACGAAGTAGCCGTCGCTCAGGCCCTGCATCAGCGCGCTCGCGCCGAGGCGGTTCGCGCCGTGGTCGGAGAAGTTCGCCTCGCCCAGCACGAACAGGCCGGGGACGTTGCTCATCAAATTGTAGTCCACCCACAGGCCGCCCATCGTGTAGTGAACGGCGGGGTAAATCCGCATCGGCGTCTGGTAGGCGTTCTCGTTCGTGATTTCCTGATACATCGCGAACAGGTTGCCGTAACGCTCACGGACCTTGCTCTCCCCGAGGCGCTGGATGGCGGCAGAGAAGTCGAGGTAAACACCCAAGCCAGTCTCGCCGACGCCCCGACCTTCGTCGCAAACCGTCTTCGCGGCGCGGCTGGCGATGTCGCGGGGCGCGAGGTTGCCGAACGCGGAATACATCCGCTCCAAGTAGTAGTCGCGGTCGCCTTCGGCGATGTCGGCCGGCTTCTTGCCGCAGTCTTCCTTGCGCTTGGGAACCCACACGCGGCCGTCGTTGCGGAGCGACTCGGACATCAGCGTCAGCTTGGACTGGTAATCGCCGCTGACCGGGATGCACGTGGGGTGAATCTGCGTGTAGCACGGATTGCCGAAGCACGCGCCGCGCTTGTAGGCGCGCCAGCTCGCCGTGACGTTTGCGCCGCGCGCGTAGGTCGAGAGGTTGTAAACATTCCCGTAGCCGCCGGTCGCGAGCACGACCGCGTCGCCGTTGTGGCGGGTGATTTCGCCGGTCTGGAGATTGCGGACGATGATGCCCTTGGCGTGGCCGTCCACGACCACGAGGTCGAGCATCTCGGCGTGCGTGTAGGACTTCACGCCGCCATTGGCGATGTTGCGGTTCAGCGCGGAGTAAGCGCCGAGGAGCAACTGCTGGCCGGTCTGTCCGCGCGCATAGAACGTGCGCGAAACCTGCGCGCCGCCGAAGGAACGGTTGTCGAGCAGGCCGCCGTATTCGCGAGCGAACGGCACGCCCTGCGCCGCACACTGGTCGATGATGTTGACCGACACCTCGGCGAGCCGATGCACGTTCGCCTCGCGGGCGCGGAAATCACCGCCCTTGATGGTGTCGTAGAAGAGCCGATGCACGGAGTCGCCGTCGTTCTGGTAGTTCTTCGCCGCGTTGATCCCGCCCTGGGCAGCAACCGAGTGCGCGCGCCGGGGCGAATCGTGGAACACGAAGTTATGCACTTCGTAGCCCAGCTCCGCGAGCGTGGCGGAGGCAGAGGCGCCGGCCAGCCCCGCGCCGACGACGATGATCTTGTATTTCCGCTTGTTCGCCGGGTTGATGAGCTTGGTGTAGAACTTGTGGTGTTCCCACTTCTCCGCGAGCGGGCCGGACGGGACGTTGGAATTCAGCGTAGCCATGTTACTTGGCCTCCTTTCCTTGGACAGCGACCAGCGCGGGCACCGGCTGGCCGGCGTCCGCCTTCAAATCAAACTTCTTCCGTTCCACGTAATCACTGCCGACCAGCCGCAGGAAAATCGCCACCGGAATAACGCAATAGCCCACGAGCAGCGCCAGGCTGGCTCCCTTGGCAAACAACTGGATGCGCGGCCACCAGACGTGGTCACGCAAACCCAAAGATTGAAACATGGCTGACAAACCGTGCCCAAGGTGGGTGAACAGCATGGCCTGGGCGATCAGATAGAAAAGGACGACCCAAGGCACTTGGAAGCCGAGCACCATCATCGCGTAAACGTCGGGGACCGTCTCACCGTGCAGCGTGGCCGTGAGTTTGGAAAAATCCCCCACTCCATTGATGCCCGGCAGCAGCGCGGTGAAATGCGCGAGGTGATAGACAATGAACGAGGCAATCACAATGCCCGTGGGCAGCATGTATTGGGAGGCCTTGCTCGCGCCGTAAGCGCCCTTGGTCGCGTAGGGCTGGGGCCGGGCGGCTGCATTGAGCTGCGCCAGCGTCACGGCGGCGAGGATGTGCAGGCCGACGCAGGCAAGCAGGCCAAGACGCGCACCCCAGACCATCGCCGGCTTGGACTTGAGGAAGTGAGCGTAGCCGTTGATCAACTCTGGCGGCCCGAAGACCTGCAGGTTGCCGACGAGATGGCCGATGAGGAAGACGAACAACGCCAGGCCGGTGACGGCCATGACATATTTCTTCCCAAGGGAGGAATTCCAGGTTCGCTCAATAATGTTCATTGCGGAGGGCGCGGCAATGGAGTGCCGCTGTGCCAACACGGAG
The DNA here is from genome assembly GCA_903863315.1 of uncultured Verrucomicrobiota bacterium. Classification (GTDB taxonomy): domain Bacteria; phylum Verrucomicrobiota; class Verrucomicrobiia; order Limisphaerales; family SXTU01; genus SXTU01. The sequence goes on from CAIPBN010000463.1 coordinate 2,791, forward strand.
TGGACTGTAGGGGGGCGGGGAAAACATCGTCAACGCGCCGTAAAAAGTATAAGCGGCCCTTCCCCCCTGCATGAGCTTGGCGGCCGTGGCAGATTCGTTCCAGCCCGATTCTCCGACTCTCTGCATGGCGGTGGCTACATGAGCTTCAGCTTCGGCAGATCCTGCGAGTCCACGAGGCCCACTGGCTCCCGCTTGGTATTCACGACGATGAGGTCGTCGATGTTCCGCTCGTTGAAAATCTTGAGCGCCTCGGCGGCCAGTGCCTCGTCCCGGATGCAAATGGGATTGCGCGTCATCACTTCAGCCAGCGGGCGCGTGAGCAGGTCGCTGTCCGTGGCCATCCGCCGGCGGAAGTCTCCGTCGGTGAAGACGCCAGCGAGTTTTCCGCGCTTGTCCACAATGGCCAGACTGCCGGACCTGGCCTTGGTCATCACCATCAGCGCGTCGCGCACGGCAAAAGTCTGCGGGGCGACGGCGTTGCGATCGCCGGAGCGCATGATGTCGCGCACTTTCACCAGCAGCGCGCGGCCAATCGCTCCGGACGGGTGGTAACGGGCAAAGTCCTTCCGGGTGAAGCCCCGTGCTTCCAGCACGGCCATCGCCAGCGCGTCGCCCATCACCAGCATCGCGGTGGTGCTGGCGGTGGGGGCCAGGTTGAATGGGCAGGCTTCCTTCGGCACGCGGACGTTGAGCACCACATCGCTATGCCGCGCAATGGTGGACTTGGGATTGCCGGTGAAAGCGATGATCCGCACGGCAAAGCGCTTCAAGGCCGGGAGCAGATTGACCAACTCCTCCGACTCCCCCGAGTAACTCAGCACAAGCACGAGGTCGCCGTCATTGACGATCCCAAGGTCGCCGTGCAAAGCGTCCACGCTGCTGAGGACGACGCTAGTCGAACCAGTGCTCGTAAGCGTAGCGGCGAGCTTCGCGCCGATGTTGCCGGACTTGCCGATGCCGACGATGACGAGTTTTCCGCGCCGCTTCAGCGTCTCGACGGTGAGTTCCACTGCGCAATCGAAGGCGTCGTCGAGCTGCGCACGCACGGCACGGAGAGCGGCAAGTTCGATGTCGAAAACGCGGCGGGCTTGGGGGAGGTGGGTCATTCGGACTACAGGTGTCGAAGGATATCTTCCTTGGCTATGTCCTTCGCATCCGCGACGGC
>CAIPBN010000464.1 GCA_903863315.1 uncultured Verrucomicrobiota bacterium
GCCAGTTCGACCCCAAGCTCGTGAAGATGGCCCCGCACGGCGAGCGGGCGGAGGATTGAGGCCGCTTATTTCCGAGCTGGGCCAAGCCGGAGAGCGGCCTCATCAAGTGGTGGTGGCGCTGGATTAAGTCCTCCCAAAACACAACTGCCTCACCTAGCAAGGCGACTGCGTGGCCGTTATCGCCCGGCAGTTTCCGTGCCCGGTCACGGACGCGCTTCGGGGGGAAGCAGGCTCAGGACGAAATCGTAAATCGTCTGCGCGTATTGCAGCGCCTCGTCAAACTCCTCGCGCGTCGGCATCGGTTCATCAAAGCCACCGGGATAGCGAAACGCGGAAGCATACGGTGTCAGCACCGCCGCTGCCGGGGCAAGTTTCTCAAAGTCAGCGTTGATGCTCCCAGCCCGATCCACCAAGTCTTCGATGTCGTGCGTCTTTGGAAAAGGCGCGTCGTTCGCTTGCAGCCATGCCTTGACTGACTTCTCCGCCGCTTGCTGGCAATGGTAGATAGCGGTGTCCAGCAATGGCTCTTCCTGCGCGGCCAGCACGCGCGAAGAACGCAAGTCGTGACTCGCCCGGGTCAGCCAGTCGCGCACCAGTTCCTGCGTGGCCTCATCCATACAACCTGCGACCTTGGGCTAGCACCTGATGGAACAGCGAAGCGCGCAGATGTTTGTAGCGGTCCACCTGAGCGCGGGTCGGCACAAGCACATCCTTGGCGAAGCCCAACCCGGTCAGGCACCGATGCGCCCGCTGCTGCCGCTGGATTCCCCGCTCTTCGCTGTCACGGACAATTACCATCAAATCCACATCGCTATCCTCCGTGGGCGTGCCCCACGCGTGCGAACCGAACAGATAGATTTCCTCCGGCTGAAACTCCGCCTTCAGCCTTTCCACAGCGCTTTCTAACAGCCCGCTTGGAAGTGTCTTCACGACAGCAGCGTATCACTCAATCAGCACAAGTGAAAAGCGGGATGTTTGCATCTCTGAAATGGCCGCGCAGAGCGACCTCGTGGAAGTCCTCAGCCAGTTCGACCCCAAGCTCGTGAAGATGGCCCCGCACGGCGAGCGGGCGGAGGATTGATTGGGGGGCTGCTGGCTCGGAAGCTTCGCGCCCGCAAAAGCCTTGCCCGCTTCCCCCGGCTGCGCGGACACTTCGCGCACCGCGATGAACCGCATCCGCCTGCTGCCCGAGCAAGTCGCCAATCAAATCGCCGCCGGCGAGGTGGTGGAGCGGCCAGCCAGCGTCGTGAAGGAGCTGGTGGAGAACGCCCTCGACGCGCAGGCCGCCCACATCACGGTGGATGTGCTGGCCGGCGGACGCGGCCTGATTCGCGTGACGGATGACGGTCTGGGCATGAGCCGCGATGACGCGTTGCTCTGCCTCGAACGCCACGCGACGAGCAAGGTGCAGAGCGCGGAGGATTTGTTCCGCATCACCACGATGGGCTTTCGCGGCGAGGCGCTGCCGAGCATCGCGAGCGTGAGCCGGTTCACGCTCACCACCCGCGAGCGCGACAGCGATTCGCCCGAGGCCATGCAGGTCATTGTTCACGGCGGCAAAATTCTGGAAGTCCGCTCGGCGGGCGCGCCCGGCGGCACGAGCATCGAGGTGCGGCAGCTCTTCTACAACCTGCCGGCGCGGCGGAAGTTCCTCCGCAGCGAGGAGACGGAGCGGGCGCACATCCACCACTACCTCACGCTGGCCGCGCTGGCGCATCCGCAGGTCGCGTTCACGCTCACGACGGACAGCCGCACCATTTTCCAGCTCCCCGCCAGCCCGCCGGCCACCGATCCCGCCGGCCAGCTCGCCGCCCTCCGCGAACGCCTGCGCGCCCTGCACGGCGCGGACCTGAATCTCCTGACCGTGGACACGCAAGGAACCTACGAGGAACTCCGCGACCCCGCTGAACCCGAGGCCAGCTCTCAACTCTCAACTCCCAACTCTCAACTCCGCCTGTGGGGTCTCATCGGCGCACCCGGTGTCTCGCGTGGCAGCCGTGACGATCAACATCTCTTCGTCAACCGCCGGCCCATCGAGAACCGCGCGCTCAACTTCGCGCTCATCGAGGGCTATCACACCGCGTTGATGAAAGGCCGCTACCCGGTGTGCTGTCTCTTTCTCGAACTCGACCCCGCGCAGGTGGACGTGAACATCCATCCGGCCAAGCGCGAGGTGAAGTTTCATCACGAGCGCGCCGTGCGGACGTTCGTCACGCAGGCCATCCGCGACACGCTGCTGAATTTTCACAGCGGTCCCGTGATGGCAGGCGTCCCGCCTGCCGTGGAGCCGGGCTTCCAGACCGGCGGACAGAACGCCCCGACGGTGGAATCGCGCACCGAACCACTCCGCAGCCCAAGTCCGGGCGGCGCGACGCCCGCCGCTATCAATCCCGCGCCCGACTTCTTTCCGTCGCTGCCGAGCCGGCCGATCCCCGACTGGCCCGCGAGCGCACCCAAGCAGACGCCCTTGCCGATGGGCTTCAGCGGTCAGCCGTCAGCGGTCACCCATCAGCCAGCGCCGCCCGACCTGACTCACGGAGCCCGGAGCCCGGAGCACAACCGGCCAGCCTCCAGCCTCCAAGCTCCGGCATCGCCCCCGCTCCTCGCGGTTCCCTTGCGGCTCGTCGGGGTCATTGGCCGGCTCTACGTGGTGCTGGAGAGTGATCGCGGTCTGGTGCTCATGGACCAGCACGCGGCGCATGAGCGGATTCTCTTCGAGCAGATGCTCGACCGGCTTGAAGCGGGAGGCGAGGCGGCGGCGCAACGGTTGCTGCTGCCGGAAACGGTCGAGCTGTCCATGCGCGACGCGGATTTTCTCCGCCGGCACCTGCCCATCCTCGCGCGGCTGGGCGTAGGCTTGAGCGAGTTTGGCGAGCGCACGTTCCTGCTGGAGGCCCTGCCACCCATGGCCAAGCTCCCCTCGGCCCGCCGCTTTGTGATCGAGCTGGTGGACGCGCTCAAGGCGGCCGGCGACGGCGTCAACGCGCTGCGCCTCGGCGAGGACGTCATTGCCAAGACCGTCTGCCGCCACGCGGTGAAGGCCAACGACCCGCTGGCCGGCCCGGAGCTGGAAAACCTGGTGTCCGACCTGCGCCGCTGCCGGATGCCCTACACCTGTCCGCATGGCCGGCCCACGCTCATCGAGATGAGCCTGAAGGAGCTGGAGAAGAAATTTGGCCGCGCGCAGTGAGCCCAGCCGGCGCAGCCCAAAAACCTTTTCCCGCAGGCCAAGTTTCGCTTCAATCCCCCTCATGCAAAGCCGCCTCGCCCTCGTGCTGCACGCGCACCTGCCGTTCGTCCGGCATCCGGAGCACGACCGCTTCCTCGAGGAGAGCTGGCTGTTCGAGGCCATCACCGAGACCTACCTGCCGCTGATCCAAGTGCTGGAAGGCTGGCAGGCGCTCGGCATGCGGGCGCGCCTGACGCTTACCCTCTCGCCCACGCTGTGCGCCATGCTGCTGGACCCGCTGTTGCAGGACCGCTACGTGCGGCATCTCGAAGGCCTGCTGGAGCTGGGCGAGAAGGAAATCCATCGCACCCACTGGGACCGCGATTTCCGCGAACTGTCGTGGATGTATCACCACCGGTTCACCAGCCTGCGCGCCACCTACTTCGCCTACGGACGCAACCTCGTCGGCGCGTTCCGCAAGTTCCAGGAGCAGGGCCTCCTTGAAATCATCACCACCGCCGCCACGCACGCGCTGCTGCCGCTGCTGAACCACCCGCCCTCCGTCCGCGCGCAAATCCTCACCGCGCGCGACCATTACCGGAGCTGCTTCGGCTGCGACCCGCGCGGTATCTGGCTGCCGGAATGCGCCTACGTCGAGGGCATCGAGGCCGTGCTTCAGGAGGCGAACCTCCGCTGGTTCATCATGGACACGCACGGGCTGCTGCACGCCCGCCCGCGCCCGCGCTACGGCGTCTTCGCCCCCGTGCTCACGCCCAATGGCATCGCCGCCTTTGCCCGCGACCTCGAATCCGCGCGCCAGGTCTGGAGCCGCAACGAAGGTTATCCCGGCGACCCGCGCTACCGTGACTTCTACCGGGACGTGGGCCACGATCTCGACTTCGACTACGTCCGCCCCCACCTGCCCAACCCGGATCTGCGCGGCTTCACCGGGCTCAAGTATTACCGCATCACCGGCCCCACCTCCGACAAGGCCGTGTATGACCCCGTGCTGGCGCAGCAGGCCGTGGAGGATCACGCCAGCCACTTCCTGGCCGCCCGCTGCGAGCAGGCACGCAAGCTGGGCGGGCTCATGGACCGCCCGCCGCTCATCGTCGCCCCCTACGATGCCGAGCTGTTCGGCCACTGGTGGTATGAGGGCCCGCAGTTCCTCGACCTCTTCGTGCGCAAGGCCTACTACGACCAGCAGGACTTCAAGCTCGTCACCCCGAGCGACCACCTCAAGGACGGACCCACGCTCCAAATCGTCCGCCCCAGCCCGTCGAGCTGGGGCGAGGAGGGTTATTGGAAGCTCTGGCTCAACGACACCAACGAGTGGATCCTCCCGCACCTGCAAGTCGCGCAGGAGCGCATGACCGCGCTGGCCCGCGCGCACCCGGAAGCCGCCGGCCTCACCCTCCGCGCGCTCAACCAGGCCGCCCGCGAGCTCCTCCTCGCGCAATCCAGCGACTGGCCCTTCATCCTGCGCACCGGCACCAGTCCGGACTACGCGCGCAAACGGGTGAAGGACCACCTCCTGCGCTTCCTCACGCTGCATGGGATGCTCACCACCGGCCAGTTCGATGAGGCGTGGCTGGCCCACATCGAGTGGCTGGATAACCTCTTCCCCGACGTGAAATACCGGAATTGGGCGTGAGCCGGTGGGGGCAGGTGCATGCACCGGTAAGAAGCTGGTGGAAAAACCGGCGGACACTGCTAAAGATTCCCTCGTGCCCAACAGGTTCAAAGTGGTTGGCGTGCTCCTATTCCTTGGCGTTGCTGTCTTGGGTGGGGCGAAGGTGGGTTTCGCCGCCGATCAAACCAAAACCTCCAAGCAGCCGGTCCAGGAGCCAAAGCCCGTCAAGACTGACTTAGCCAATGGGGCCTACTTATCGCCCTCGGAGGTGAGGCAAGTGGTGGCCCTGGCGAAGAAATGCGGAATTGCCGATGTGGGCGAGGTGAGCACATTCCACTACCTGCCTGTGGGCGGCAAAGGCATCAGCGTTAAAAGCACCGAACGCGTTGATGGTCGAAATGTTTCATATGACCGGGTCGAAGTTCACAAGACCGGATGGAACTCATCCACCGCAAGCTCGAATAAAGTGAAGCGGGATGGAAACTTCTGGTGCAACGTGGGCGGCAAATACACAACCCTGTTCCGTAGTTACGAGTTCAAAACGCGGACCATCAAGATTCAAATTGGCAAAGGTGTGGACATTGCCCTTGCTGACCAAATCATCGGACTCTTCGTCCAAAACAAAGTCCAAGTGGACAACGATTTCAATCGCCGACAGTTCGACGAGTTATGGATCACCAAGCCAGAAGGGCTTTTCCAAAGAGACTCGAAAAGGGGCTATGAACTGCGATTCGAAGGATACCCTGTCCGTAGTCTGCTGCTGGAGATGGAAAACGGCCGGCTTGTAGTCACTGGCGTGATGCACACTGTTTTCTGAGCGGTTTGTTTTGAGTTGGTAGTGGCTGGCTCAGCCCTGCACGGCAACCTGGGCGGTGTCGCTCCACTGGCCGAAGGGTTGTCGCCATCGCAGCGGCTGCTTGGTGAGCGCTATCCAAGCCACTGACACTCGGTGGTCATGGGTTGTCACGAAGCCGGTTTCCGCCGGCTTTGTGCAACGGTGGCCGGGGAAACTTCGTGCGGGCGTCGCGGCAATGCGGTATCCAAGGCGCATGAGCGAGCCACGGGAAATTCGCAACCTGACGCTGGCGGGCTTCATGGGCGTGGGCAAGTCGTCCGTGGGCCGGCTGGTGGCGGCCGAGCTCCGGTTTGAGTTCGTGGACACGGACGAACTCATCGAGAGCCGCACCGGCGTGAAGATCACGGAGATCTTCGCCCGGTTTGGCGAGCCGGCCTTCCGCAAGTTCGAGAACGATCTGGTCGCCGAAATGGCCGGCTGGAGCGGGCGGGTCATCTCCACCGGCGGCGGGCTGGTGGTGAACCCGGACAACCTCGCCAGCCTCAAGTCGCATTCGCTCGTCGCGTGCCTCTGGGCCACGCCCGAGACCGTTTACCAGCGCACGAAACACCAGACGCACCGGCCCCTGCTCCAGGAGCCCGATCCGCTGGGGAAAATCCGCACGCTGCTGGCGGCCCGGGAGGCGGCTTACAAGAACTGCGATGTGCTCGTGAACACGGAGCAGCGCTCGGTGAAGGAGATCGCCGCCCATGTGCTGCACAACTTCCGCGCCGCCGTGCAGCATCCGCCGCGGATGTGAAAGCGGCCATCCGCCAGCGCGCCCGGGAGCTGGGCTTCGATGATTGCCGCTTCACCAGCGCCGCCGCCCCGGAACACCGCGCGCATCTGGACCGCTGGCTCGCCACTGGCCAGCACGGGGAGATGGCCTGGATCGCGCGCAACGCCCACAAGCGCGTGGACCCGCAGCAAGTGCTCGCCGGGGTGCGGACGGTGATTTGCCTCGCGGTGAGCTACGCGGAGGAAGAAGTAACCAGTAATCAGTGTTCAGTATCCAGTGGCGGCCCCGAGGCATCTGCACTGAACACTGAACACTGGCCACTGAATACTGGCGTGGTCGCCCGCTACGCCCGTTTCCCGGACTACCACGATCTCCTGGCCGAACCGCTCCGGCAGCTTACGGCGTTCGTGGACCAGCTTGGCGGCGGCACGCGTTCGCTCTGGTATGTGGACACCGGCCC
>CAIPBN010000465.1 GCA_903863315.1 uncultured Verrucomicrobiota bacterium
GGCCTGCTCACGAGCGACACGCCCACCAGCGTCACCCTCCGCGCCGCGCAAGGCGTCGAGGAAACCATCCTCCGCGCGAACCTCGCCAAGCTCACCAGCAGCAGCACCTCCCTCATGCCCAACGAGCTGGAGAAGACGATGACCCGGCAGGAGCTGGCGGACTTGATGGCGTTTCTAAAGGGGCAATGAAACGCAGTAGCAGCCGACCTGAGGAGGCTCCATTCAAGAACCCAAAGACTCAGGGAAGACAAAGATTGGAAACTTGGCTTCGCCTTCATCTTTGCCTTCCCCGAATCTTTGGGTCACTCCTTCCCGAGCCGTCCAACTGTCCGCGCCGTCTTGGACTGCGGCGGGAAGCGAAGCGCCACGCCGCTTTGGCGTCCTGCGAAGCGGTCGTAACGGGGACACTCTTGTCCCCGATGGCCTGCCGATGCGGGGCTTTGGAGTTAGGGACAGGAGTGTCCCTCTCACAGCACGGTCCGCTATACGGGAGGGAAAAGCGGTGTCGCCGCTGCGCTCTGCCACCGCAGTCCAAGACGCCGTCGCGGATTTGGAAGTGCTTCGCTGTTGTGCTGCTTGGTTTGTCCACCGGGCTTCCCGCTGCTGAGCCAGCATCTGTGATGGCACTGCACGGCTTCACCATGGGTTCCACTTGGTCCGCGAAGTATCGGCCGGCCACGAACACACCACCGTCCCGCGCCGTGGAGCAGGCGCTGCAAGCCCGGCTGGATGGCTTGGAGCAGCAGATGTCCACCTGGCGCGCGGACTCTGCCTTGTCCCGCTTCAACGCGAGCCGCGACACGAACTGGTTCGCCGTCCCGCGCGATACGGCGCTCGTCGTGCGAGAGGCGCTGGCGGTGAGCAAGCTGACGGAAGGCGCGTTCGACGTGACGGTGTTCCCGCTAGTGCAGCTCTGGGGCTTTGGGCCGGGTGGGAAGAAGGGCCGTATGCCGACGGACAGCGAAATCGCCGCCGCGCTGAAACGCGTCGGCTGGCAAAAGTTGGAAGCTCGCCTCGACCCGCCTGCGCTGCGCAAGTCCCAAGTGGACGTGGCCGTGGACTTGTCCGCCCTGTGCCCCGGCTACGCGAGCGACTGCCTCGGCGAACTACTCGAAGCTCACGACGTCCGTGACTACCTCGTGGAAGTTGGCGGCGAGTTTCGCGCGCGGGGCAATGGTGCGCTCGGCCTCGGCTGGCGCGTGGGCGTGGAGCGTCCGTCAGCCCGTGCCGGCGATTTGCAATCGCCGCTAGCAGTGCCCGGTCGCGCCACGGACGGCGGCTACAAGCCGCCGGCACCTTCGCTCGCCGCCACGGTCACGCTCACGAACCAGTCGCTCGCCACCTCCGGTGACTACCGCAACTTCTTCACGGCCGCTGGCCGTCGCTTCTCCCACCACCTCGACCCGCGCACCGGGCGGCCAATGGAGTCCACTATTGCCTCCGTCAGCGTTGTGCATGCCTCCACGGCGCGCGCGGATGCGTTGGGCACCGGGCTGACGGTGCTGGGTTATGAGCGCGCGTGGGCACTGGCACAGCGCGAGAAACTGGGCGTGCTGTTCATCTTGCGCGACGGTGAGCGCCTCACACAGCGGGCGACCGAGTGGTGGCCGCAGGACGTGAAGAAGGATTAACCGCGAAAGGGCGCAGAGAGCGCAAAGGAGACCAGTCTTCTCCCTCTCTATATTTCCATTGCGCCCTTTCGCGGCCGAACTCTCCGGTTGCCAGCCTCGCGGGGCTTGCTCACTCTCCCGCTGTGAAAACCCGTTTCCTTGCCTTGCTGTTGCTTGCCTTGGCCGCGCTCCAGCCCCTTCACGCGTGGGATTACGAGGGCCATCGCACGGTGAACCTGCTGGCGCTTGCCTCCTTGCCCGCAGACTTTCCCGCCGCCTTGCGCGACGCCGCAGCGCAGGAGCGCGTCGCCTTTCTGGCCGGTGAGCCGGACCGCTGGCGCAACACGCCCGACCGGCCGCTGCGGCACTTCAACGGACTGGACCATTACTTCGACATGGAATACCTGGCCGACTACTACGCGATGTCGGTGGCGACCCTCAGCCCGTTCCGCTACGAGTTCACCGCGCAGATGGCGGTGGTGCGTGCGAAGTCTCCGGAGAAGTTCCCCGCCGACGAGAAGGACAACGACCGCATCAAATACCTGCCCGGCTTCCTTCCGTGGGCCATCGTCGAGAACTACGCGAAGCTCAAGTCCGGCTTCAGCTACCTGAAAGTTTACGAGGAGATGGGCACGCCGGAGGAAGTGGCCGAGGCGCGCAGGAATATCCTCTACGTCATGGGCACGATGGGCCACTACGTGGGCGATGCCACGCAGCCGCTGCACACGACGAAGCACTTCAACGGCTGGGTGGGCGAGAACCCCAAGGGTTACGGCACGAACAAGACGTTCCACGCATGGATTGATGGAGGTTACCTGCGCAAGGTCGGCGGGCTGAAGGACGCTGAGCTGCGCGCGAAGCTCCGCCCCGCCGTCCCGCTCGCGCTCGACGGCGCGCCCGTGCGCGATGCGGAGGAGGTCTTCAAGGTCGTGATGAGCTTCCTCGCCGAGCAACACAAGTTGGTGGAGCCGCTCTACGAGATGAACAAGGACGGCCGCCTCTCCGGCAACGGCGACAAGGGCATGGAGGGTTTCCCCGTGCTGGGCAAGCAAATCAGCCTTGCCGCGCAGATGCTGGGCGACCTGTGGCTGACTGCTTATCAGAACGCGCCCGTGGACAACTTCCTCAAGAACCAGCTCGCCACGCGCAAGCTCCAGGCCGAGGCGAAGGATGGCAAGACTGGGGAGAAGCCCAAGAGCACGAAGAAAAAGAAGTGAAACGCGCCGCGACCTTCCGCCTTGTGCTTGTCACCGCGCCGGACTTGAAGACGGCCCGCGCGCTGGCGAAGGCGGCGTTGACTGCGAGGCTGGTCGCCTGCGCGAACCTCGTGCCCAAGGTTGAGTCGCACTACTGGTGGCAGGGGAAACTGGAGGCGAGCGCCGAGGTGCTCATCGTTTTCAAGACCACGCGGGCGAGGCTGGCGGCGTTGGAGCAGCTCGTCGTGGCACAGCATCCCTACGACACGCCGGAGTTCATCGCGCTGCCGTTGGCGGAGGGAAATGCGAAGTATCTCGCGTGGCTGGCGGGGAGCGTCGGCTAGCCAGTTGACAGGTAGGGCGCGCTGTCCTCAGCGCGCCGAAAATCCGCAGCGCTTGGGCGGCCGACGGCGGGGTGAGGACACCCCGCCTTACCAGCGAAAGATTTCAGGCGCGCTGAAATCAGCCCAGGCCCAGAATCTTCCGGCCTTCCGCCGAGATCATGGACTGGTGCCACGGCGGGTCCCAGACGACTTCCACACTCGCGTCCTCGACTCCGTTCAAGGCGATGATCTTTTGTTGCGCGTCGCGGGCGATGGTTGGTCCCATGCCGCAGCCGGGCGCGGTGAGCGTCATCTTCACGAAAACCTTTTGGCCCCCCGTTGGCAGCGGTTCGAGGCCCATGTCATACACGAGGCCGAGGTCCACGATGTTGACGGGGATTTCCGGGTCGAAGCAGGTCTTGAGCACGGACCACACGGCCTGCTCGGATACGGTTTGCGGGGCCGGGGCGCTGGTCGCGGGTTCGGGCGTCAGGCCCAGCGCGTCGGCGTCCTTGCCCGAGATGCGGAACAGTCCGCCCATGCTGTGGACGGTGTAGGTGCCGCCGAGAGTTTGCACGATGTCCACGGGCGTCGCCGCTTTCAACGTGACCTCGGTGCCGACGGGAATCTGGATGGCCGCGCAATCGCGGGAGAGTTTGACGGTGGTGCCTGCGCTCATGGCGGGAATATGGCGGGCGGAGGGACTGACTCCAAGCTCCAACTCAAGCGTGCTGGCGGCTGCCTCCGCCAAAGTTTGGTTAAGCCAGCACCGCCTGAATGACGTGCCCATGCACATCGGTGAGCCGGCGCTCGATGCCGTTGTGGTAGAAGCTGAGGCGCTCGTGATCCAAGCCGAGCAGGTCGAGGATGGTGGCGTGGAAGTCGTAAACGGTGGCGATGTTCTCGACGGCCTTGTAGCCGAACTCATCCGTGGCGCCGTAGCTGAAGCCGTGCTTCACCCCGGCCCCGGCCAGCCACGCGGTGAAGCCGTTCGGGTTGTGGTCGCGGCCACTCGCGCCCTTTTGAAAAGTGGGCATGCGGCCGAACTCGGTGCACCAGACGACCAGAGTGTCTTCGAGGAGGCCACGTTGCTTGAGGTCGGCGAGCAACGCGGCGGTGGGCTGGTCCATGACTTCGCCGTGTTTGAGATATTGCGGCTGGAGTGACTTGTGGCCGTCCCAATTGCTCACGCCCTCGCCGCCGGTTTGATAGGCCCCGTTGAAGAGCTGCACGAAGCGGACGCCCTTCTCCACCAGCCGGCGCGCGAGGATGCAGTTGCGGGCGTAGGCGGCCTTGAGGTCCTTCACCGGATTGCCAGCCTGATCAGCGCCATACAGTTTCAAAACGTGCGCGGGCTCGGAGGAAATGTCCGCGACCTCGGGGACGGAGAGCTGCATCCGCGCCGCGAGCTCGTAGCTGGAAATGCGCGCGGCGAGTTCGGAATCGCCGGGGAAACGTTCTAGGTGATGGCGGTTTAACACGCCGATGAAGTCGCGCGTGGCCCGGTCCGTGGCGGCCGAGAAGGCGGCGGGGCGGGCGAGGTTGCGCAGCGGCTGCGTGGCATTGAAATCCGTGCCCTGGAAAGCGGCGGGCAGAAAGCCGGGGCCCCAGAAATTGCCAGCGGATTGCGGCGCACCGCGTGGGTCCGGGATGGCCACATAGGCGGGCAGCGTGTCGTTTTCGCTGCCGAGCGCGTAGCTCGTCCACGCGCCCATGCTGGGGAAGCCATCGAGCGTGTAGCCCGTCGCCATGAAGTTCTCGCCGGGGCCGTGGGTGTTGGTTTTGCCGGTGAGCGAATGGATGAAGCACATTTCGTCCGCCAGCGCACCGAGGTGCGGGACGAGGTCGGAAACCATTTTGCCGGACTGACCGCGCGGACGGAACGCCCACGGGCTTTGGTTCAAGTTGCCCTGCGCGCCCTGAAACGTGACCAGTCCCTCCGCGCCGGGCATGGGTTGGCCGTGGCGTTTGATCAGCTCGGGTTTGTAATCAAACGTGTCCACCTGGCTTACCGCGCCGGAGCAAAAAATCATGAGCACCCGCTTGGCCCGCGCCGGGAAGTGCGTGGCGCGCGGGGCATTCGGATTGGCGGGATTGACCTGCGGACGAATCGGCCCGGCGGCTGCGTGCGCGTCGCGGGCGAGCATTTGCGCGAGGGCGATGCCACCGAGCCCGGTGGCGGTGTGGGCGAGGAAGTTGCGGCGATTGAGCAAGGGATGCATGGCGTGCCTTTAGAAAACGAAGAGGAATTCGCTCGTGTTGAACAGCGCTCGCGCGAAGGACGGCCCGCCGTGCTCGCGAATCATCGCCACCGAGCTGCGGTGCTCGAAGGCGTCCGGCGGGCGCCCATAGAACAGCCGGAACGCGAGCGCCACTTGTGCCTCGGGGGCTTCCCCGGCCTCGGCGCGAAGCCGCTGCGCGAGGAAGTCGGCTTGCTGCGTGATGAAGCTGCTATTGAATAGGTTGAGGGCCTGCAACGGTGTGTTGGAACGGCTGCGCTTGGGCATCACAGAGCCGCCGTCGGGGCAGTCGAGCGAGCCGAAGACGCTGTCGGTCGTTTGGCGGATGCGGAACTGGTAAACCATCCGGCGGAACTCGGCGGGTGAGAATTTTTCCTTGGGGAAGTAGTGCATCACGTTCTCGACGACGACCTCCATGAGGTAGAAACCCGGGCCACCCATCTTCAAGTCCAGCGCGCCCGACACGGCCAGCATGCTGTCGCGAATGGCCTCGGCTTCCAACCGGCGCGGCGGAAAGCGCCAGAGCAGGCGTCCGTCTGCGTCCACCTTGGCGGCGTCGGCGCGGGGCGTGGACGATTGCTGGAAGGTCGCGGACAGCAGGATGAGTCGCTGCATGTGCTTGATGGACCAGCCGCACTGCACAAATTCGTCCGCGAGCCAGTCGAGCAGCTCCGGGTGCGTGGGGCGCGTGCCGTTCGCTCCGAAGTCGCTCGGCGTGTCCACGAGGCCCGTGCCAAACGTGTATTGCCAGAGCCGGTTCACCAGCACGCGCGCCGTGAGCGGGTTCTCCGCGCTGGCAATCCACTCCGCCAGCCGCACGCGGCGGTTCTGCTCGGGCTCTTCTACGGCGAGGCCGAGCGTGCCCAGCACGGTCAGCGCGTCCGGCGCGACGACCTCGCGCTTCTGCATCGGCTCGCCCCGATACAGCCGGTGCGTGCGCTCCGGCTGGCTGGAAAATCTGCCAGCCCAGCCATTCACGGAGGCTTTGGCCATCCGCGCCTTCAACTCAACCAAGTCGGCCTGGGCCTTGCGGGCCGCAGTGGCATCGGCGGCGGAGAGCCGGGCGAGCCAGGCATCGCCCTCCGGCTTTGCGCCCCGGGGTTGTCGATCCTCGGAGCTGGCGATGGGGTGCCACTGGCCCGGCTGGACGGCGGCCTCGATGCGGTATTGCGTCGCCAGTCGGTCGCTGAATTTTCCCTCCCGGTCACGGCTCCAGACGATGCGTTGGATGCGTGCCTTCGTCGGGAAATCAATCTGCACCCAGCCGGTTCCGCTGTCTGAAATCCAACTGCGCGCGTTGCCGACCTGACCGTCATTGAGGTGCTCCAGCTTGTGAATGGCGTAGCCGGGGAGCGTGCCCGAAGCGCTGGCCTTTGCGCCCTTCGCCGCCAGCGCGACGTTCAGTCCGGCGTCGTTGTAGATTTCAAGTTCGTCGAGGCAAGGCTGCCCGCCGCTTGAAGCCAGGATGGTGAACTTGACCGCTGTGGCTTCCGTTGGCGCAAATTGTTCCTCGTTGAACAGCGCGCTGACGGCCGGGCGCGACTTGGCTGCCGTCGTCGTCGCGGGGCTCGCCGCCGCTTTTTCCTGCAACGCACTGAGCGTCTTTTGCAGCGCCGCTTCCTCGGTCTTCAACGCTGCCAGCGCTGGTTGGGCGTGGGCTTCAGATTTCTCCCGCAACTGGCGCTCGCCATGGTTCACCCCTGCGAAAACCGCCTGCATCGCGTAATAATCCCTCTGCAAAATGGGGTCGAACTTGTGGTTGTGGCACCGTGCGCAGCCCATTGTCAGCCCGAGAAACGCGGTGCCGGTGGTGTTCACCATGTCCGCCAGTTCATCCTGCCGCTGCATGAGCGTGAGGTTGATGTCCGGGCTTTTCACGATGTCGTGCGGCCCGGCGACGAGAAAGCCCGTCGCCGCATCCACGCCCAGCGCATCGCCGGCGATCTGCTCCTTGATGAACCGGTCATACGGCTTGTCCGCATTCAGCGATGCGATGAGGTAGTCGCGGTAGTGAAACGCCGTCTTGCGCTCGCGGTTGGTCTCGAAGCCGTTCGAGTCAGCATAACGCACCACATCCATCCAGTGCCGTGCCCAGCGCTCCCCGTAGCGCGGACTGGCCAGCACGCGGTCCACCAGCCGCGCATATGCATCCGGCCGGGCGTCATTCACGAACTCGCTCACTTCCTGCGGCGTCGGGGGCATTCCGTGCATCACGAGATAAACCCGGCGAATCAGCGTTGCCCGGTCGGCGGCGGGCGAGGGTGTCAGCCCCTGCGCGCGCAGCTTTGCCAGCACCAGCGCGTCGATCTCCCCGCCGCGCTGAGCCACGGCGGGCCGCTTCACCGGCTGGAACGACCAATGGTCTGTCTTGAGCCGCAGTGAAGCTGCTGCCGCTGCTTCACCCGGCACCTTTGCCCCCGCATCAATCCACGCCCGCAGCACCCCGACCTGCTCGGCGGTGAGCTTCTTTCCCTTCGGTGGCATGACTTCTTTGAGGTTTTGCGAGGTCACGCGCTTGATGAGGTAGCTCTCTGCGCTCAAACCCTTCACCAGCAGTGGTTCGCCGGATTCCCCGCCGCGCAAAATGCCCACCGACGTATCCAGCCGCAGCTTGTTCTTCGCCTGGTCCTCGCCGTGGCAGTCGAAGCAGTGCGCCTGCAAAATCGGCCGCACCTCGCGCTCGAAGAAAGCGGCATCCACCGGCGCAGCCGCGTGAACCGTGCCGCTCGCGGTGAGGGCGATGAAGCAGGCTAGGCTGCATTTCAGCAAACGTGTCATGGTTGGCTGAAGAGTAAGATCGAGGCCTTCAGCTTATGCAAGGCAGCAAGCGATACTCCGAATGGCCGGGGTGCGGCTTGCGGAGCGCCGGTCTCCGACCCGGCAGGTTGGTTGGGGGCATGACCACGCCGAGTCGGAGACCGGCGCTCCATGGGAAGTGCCCTGAGCATCTGCCCAGCGCGGTGGCGGCCGGTGCCTGCCGGAGTCACGCGCCGACGCGCTTCTTGATTTCCTTCAACTGCGCGGCTTCCGGCTTGGCGACGTAATACTTGTCCAGCGGGTAGCAGCCGGAGATGAGCCCGTTGCGCGGCGCGGTGGTGCAGTCGCTGAACGTGCGGCAGATGAGGCGCTTCTCGATTTCACCCTTCGTCGCCGCATCCGCGAGCATGTTCGGATAGCTCAACACCGCCCGGCCAATTCCCACCATGTCCGCCCAGCCGTGGCGGAGGAGGTATTGGGAAACGTGGGGCAGGTATTCCTGCAAGTAGCTGAGGCCCGACGCCACCAGCAGTGGACCGCCGGCTCCTGCCAGATGCGCCTTTAGCTTCCGCACCGCCTGGACTTGGCGCTCCAGATCGATCAGCGGGTCGTAGGCGGGTTGATAGCCATCGCTCGGCGGGTAGGCGGCGGGGCGCTGGAGGTGCGGCGTGTAGTAGGGTGAGCCGGCGGTGGTATTGAGAATCTTCACGCCGAGCTGGGCGCAGAGTTCGGCGAACTGGAAAGTCTCCGTGAGGTCGATCTGCGTCGGGTCGTTTTGGTTCACGCCGAAGCCGTAGCGGTAAGGCAGGCAGTGCGCGTGTTCCTCCGGGATGCCGGGGCCCAGTTTGCCGGGCACGGACAGCGCGGGGTCAGGGCGATGCGGCACCTTATCAAAGGTGCTCAGGCGCACCGCGAAGTCGATTTTGTTCCCGCTCGCCCGGATGCCGGCGATGATGTCTCGCAGGATGCGGGTGCGGTTCTCGAAGCTGCCGCCGAACTTGCCGGGCCGCGTGTGCGCGCCCAGAAACTCGTGCAGCAGGTAGCCGTGGCAATGCTTGAGGTCCACGAAGTCCGCGCCCACGTCCCATGCGAGTTGCGCCGCGCGGATGAAGTCCTCGATGAGCCGCTCAATCTCGTCGTCTGTGAACACCTGCGCGTTGCTCGTGACCTTGAACTTTGGGTCAAGAATCGGGTGGCGGAACGCCACACGCGGCTCATAGGTCGTCTTCCCGTTGGGTTTGCAAAAACGTCCCGAGTGAGTGAGCTGGAAGCCGATGACGAGGTCGTCCGCCGTGCCGTAACGCTCGGCATGCGCCCGCTTCAGGATGCCCATCAACTCGGCCAGCCCGGTCTTGTTCTGCTCGATGATGATGAGCTGGTTCGGGTTCGCGCGACCGTCGGGGCGCACCGCCATCGCCTCCGCGCCGCAAATGAGCTTCGCACCGCTCTCGCCAAAGCGCTGCCAGCGCCGGCGCATCTCCTCGCTCAAGCCGCCGGTCGTCGTGCCGTCCCAGCCTTCCATCGGGTGGATGGCCATGCGGTTGCCGATGCGCTTGCCGTTGACCGTGACGCCCGGCACCGGCTCGGCGAGCGGGGAATTGCCAGCAGCGATGGTGTCCTCGCACGGCAGGTCAATGCCCAGGCCGGCGCAGTGCGCGCGGAACTCGGCGACGGTTTTGAGCGTGGGAACGCGGGTGAGTTTGTAGGGTTCTGACATGAACGGAATTTGAGTTATGGCTGGCCCCGCTCCGCCACGTGGAGGCGGGTGAACTGGCCGTCGCTGACGTTGTAGTAGATGCGCTGGTTGTCGGCGCTGAAGGCGGGGTGCGGGTCGTTGCGCCGCCAGGAGAGCGCGCCCTTGCTTTGCACGAAGCTGTGGAGCAGCACCCACTTCCCGCCGCTCATGTCGGCCACCATGATGCCCCATTCGAGCGGCGGGCCGCCGGCCGCCTCGCTGTAGCCGTCGGTGACCATGAGCTTGCCGTCAGGGCTGATGGAGGGATGCGAGCCGCGCAGGTTGGGCACGTCGTTGAGCTTGGTGAATTTGAACTCAGGGAGGTTGGTGTCCATGCGGATATTTCCCACCTCAAAGATGTGGCGCGAGTCGGGTTCCCAGGCCGGGTGTCCCCACTTGCCGCGCTGCCAGATGCATCTTCCCTGCGCGAAGTCGTAGCACACGATGCCCTGCCGCTGGCTGGCGCCCTTGGCCATGTAGTTGTCGCC
>CAIPBN010000466.1 GCA_903863315.1 uncultured Verrucomicrobiota bacterium
CCATATTTGCCCGAAAGCAGGACTTGGAGGCAGCACTAAAGGACAGTGAGAAAGCAGTGGAGATCAACCCGGACAGCTCAGTTTTCCTGACCGCGCGAGGCGATCTTAAGTTCCGAAGGGGGGATCAGAATGGAGGGCTTGAGGACCTCACTGCGGCCATCGCCAAGGACGCGAAGAATTATCGGGCGTATCAAATCCGCGCCGGCATTTGGAAAGCGATGGGCCAGGCTTCGTTTGCCGAAGCGGACATGGCGAGAGCCATTGAGTTGAAGCCCGACCTTAAACCAACACCGGCCCGGCCCGAAGCCACTTCCAAGCAGGCTCCGCAAACGACTCCGCCACCGAAAGTGGAGCGACGCGAGGTCTACGGGCAAGAATCCGAGCTGCTGGGGCTGAAAAAGTATTACGTGATCGCGGCCGGTCAGGAGGCGGGACTGCGGAAGATCATCGTTGAATACATCAAGGCCAAGCTACCGGAGCTTCAGCTCGTTGACGAGCGAAGCATTACTTCGGACACGATCCTGCTCTCATTGCACGGCGTCGAGGGTCAGAAATCCAATCGCGGGGACGTCTATCTCCTCACCGCTCGTGAAAAGCGGATGATCACCACTTTTCGCTACCGTCCTTGGAAGGTCGAAAGCACCGCAAAGGATTTCGCAAGCGACTTTGTGAAGCTCTACAAGAAAACGAACGGGATCAATTGAGGGCGCTAATGTTTCGCTGGAAGTTTGAAGCGCCTCCTGGCAGCCACGATTTCAATGACCGACGAACTGGAAACGCAGGCCGGACAAACCCGCGTGGCGGGCGTGTTCGCCACGACACACTGGACGGTGGTGATGGACGCCGCCGACAGCCAGGCCGACGGCTCGACCAAGGCGCTGGAGCAGCTCTGCCAGACTTACTGGTTTCCCCTCTACGCCTACGTGCGCCGCACGGGCCGGCCGGCGGACGAGGCGCGCGATCTGACGCAGGAGTTCTTCGCGCGGGTGCTGGAGAAAAAGATTCTCAAGGTCGCCGACCAGGAGCGCGGCAAGTTCCGCACGTTCCTGCTCACGTCGCTTAAGAACTTCTTGGCGAAGGAGCACGAGAAATCCATCCGCCAGAAGCGAGGCGGGGGAGCGACTCATCTCTCGCTCGACTTCCAAGACGCCGAGGGCCGTTACCTGCACGAGCCGAGTCACGACTGCGCGCCGGACCGGTTGTTCGAGCGCGAGTGGGCCAAGGCGCTCCTCCAGCGCGTGCTGCTGCGGCTGCGCGATGAATTTGTTGCCGCCGGCCAGCAGGAGCGCTTCGAGGTGCTGTGCCCGCACCTCGTCGAGCCGGATGAAAGCACTTCCTACGCGGAGAGCGCCGCCAAGCTCGGCCTGTCCGAAGGCGCGGTGAAAACGGCGATGCACCGGCTGCGGGCGCGTTACCGGGAATTGTATCGCGAGGAAATCGCGCTGCTGGTGGGCGGTCCCGGCGAAGTTGAGGCCGAGATTCAGCACTTGTTCCGCACTCTGGAAACTTAGCCATCGCGGCGAGCAAGTTTCGTTGAGAATTCCGGTAACCCCGGAGCAGTTTCGCGGTAGCAGCGGGCGTTCGCATGACACTTGCCCTGCAATCCACTTGCCGCAACTGTGGCAAATTGCCTGAACCGGGATCCCCGCTCGGTTTGTGTTCGCGCTGCCTGATGGCGCAGTTGCTAGACCACGCCCCGGCTCCCGTTCAGACATCGTCCGACGCCGACGACTACGAGGTGCTGCGGCAACTCGCCAAGGGCGGCATGGGCACGGTGATGGAGGCGCGCGACCTGACGCTGCACCGCACGGTGGCGATGAAGGTCATGCACCGCACCGCGCCCGGCCATGCGCGCGAACGGTTCGATCGCGAGGCGCGCGTGCTGGCGCGACTGGAGCATCCCAACATCGTGCCCATTCATGCGATGGGCCGCGATGCCGAGGGCCAGCCCTTCTACACCATGAAGCTGGTGCGCGGTGAGACGTTACAGGCGATCATCAACCAGTTGCGCAAAGGCGGACTGCGCACTGCGAAGCGCTACCCGTTGAACGAGCTGCTGAGCATTTTCCAAAAGGTTGGCCACGCCGTGGCCTTCGCGCATTCGCGTGGGGTCATCCACCGCGACCTGAAGCCAGAAAACATCATGGTGGGCGAGTTCGGCGAGGTGCTGGTCATGGATTGGGGGCTGGCCAAGCTGGCAGGGGAGCCCGAGCCCGAGGTCGGGGGCGAGGGCATCCACGAGTTGAGTGACCGCAGCATGCAAGACCTCGCGACTGGCCTGACGTTGGACGGCGCGGTGATGGGCACGCCGCAATTCATGTCGCCAGAGCAGGCGTCTGGGCGCATCATGGAGCTGGATCCGCGCACGGATATTTTCTCTCTGGGCGCGATTCTCTACGCCCTGCTCACCCTGCGCCCGCCGGTGCGCGGCGGCAGTGTCGAGGAAGTGCTGGCCAAGGTGCGCAGCGGCAACGTCGCACCGCCCACGCTTTACAATCAGAATCGGGTGCAAGCGCCCGAGGGCACCCCCTCGCTCGACGATTCCTCGGCGCATTTGCAGAAGACCCGGGGGCTGCCGCACTGCCCGCAGGGCTGCGTCCCCGAGGCGCTTTCCGCCGTGACGATGCGGGCGATGGCGCTCCAGACGGGCGAACGCTACCAGACCGTCACGGAGCTGCTGGCGGACATCGAGGCCTATCGCGGCGGGTTTGCCACGTCGGTCGAGCAACTCAATTTGTTCGGGCACCTCCGTTTGCTGGTGTTGCGGCACCGCGTAGTCAGCGGGCTGCTGGCTGTGCTGCTGCTGGTGACCGTGGGGTTCGTCGCCCAAGTCCTGGCCAGCGAGCGTAAGGCGAAGTTGAGCGCCAAGGCCGCCATTGAGTCGGCGGACATGGCGCGGCGGGAGGAGACACGTGCCCACGCCGAGGCGGCCAACGCGCGCAGAGCGCTGGGCGAATCCCGCATCGCCCTGGCGGACGCGTCGATGCGCGACCGCGACGTGGGCCAGATGCGCCGGCATCTCGACGCGGTGGCGGCGGAACACCGCAACGAGGACTGGCGCTACTTGAACCGGATGCTCCAGCCGGCGGTGGCCGTGCTCCCGAGCCAGCCGGGCGAGTTTTTTGACGACGTCCAAACCGTCCCCGGCCCGGGGGGCGAATTCATCGCCAGCGACCGCGCAGGCAACGTGCTGGTGATTGACGCCGCCACGCGGGCTGTCACCCGCAAGCTGCCCACCGGCCTCAATGGGCAACTGCGCCTGGCCGTCTCCGCCGACGCGAGCCTGGTCGCGGCGATGAGGGAGGGCGGGCAGGAATACAAGGTGTTCGACTATCGCACCGGCCAGTTGCGGCACCAGTTGGTGGCGGCCGGCAAGGCCATAGCCGCGCACTTCGTCGGACCGGCCGTGGACCGGCTGTTCGTCGCGGAGCGCAACGCACCCGCCGGCCGGATGATGCGTTTGTCCGACGGGGCGACGCTTTGGAGCACGCAGCTGCAATCCCGGACAGCGATTGACCCGGCGGGGAAGCTCATCGCCGCGCACTACATGAACGCGGCGCAGGACGTGCGGCTGATTGACGCGGTCAACGGGCGCACGTTGCGCACCATGGATGCGGAGGGCGAGCGTTCCTTCATCTGGTCGCTGGCCTTCTCGGCGGACGGGAAGTTGCTCGCCGCCGGGGACCATCTGGGAGACGTGCATCTCTGGGAGGTCGCCACGGGCCGGCTGATGCGGCGCTTCAACGCCGGCGTCGGGCGGCTGCAAGGCTTGGCGTTCGGCCCCGGCGAAACGCTGCTGACAGCCTGCGAGGAAGGCCGCGCGGACACGCAGGCCCCGCGCTCGTTGCGCGTGTGGAACCACCGCAACGCCGCGGAACTCGTCGCATTCCTCGGCGTGCGCCACGACGAAGGGTGGTTTGCCTATCATCCGCCCACCGGCGTGGTGCTCACGCGCGGGGCGGAACTCAAATTCTACCGCGTGCCGCTGGGGCAGGAGCACACCATCATTCCGGCCCGCTCTGATGGGCGTTACGCACAGTTCATCGGCGAGCACCTCCTGCTGGCTGGCACAGACCGAGCTTTCATCGGCCTCCATGCGCTTTCCTCGAACGCGCCGCCTCGCCAACTCTGGACCGCCCCGCACGACCAGTTTGCTTTCGCCCTGTCCGGCGACTCGCGCAGCGGGCTGGTGGCCAGCCGCGCGCCCCGTGACTTGGATGGCTTCGATCTGACGTTCGATGCCGTGGGCCAGCTCGCCCCCGTCCGCCCGACGACGGTGCCATCCGGGGTCGCAGCGCTGGATTTGAACCGGGAAGGACAGGCCGCGCTGCTGGCCGACGTGCGAGGCGGCCTGTTTTTTTATGATCGCGCGAACCGCCAGTTGCGGGGCCGGCTGCACCCGCCCAAAGACATGGTGGTAACCCACGTCCGGTATTGTGCCGACGACACTCGCGCTGTGACGCTCTCCCAGCCGAGCCGGGACACGAGCCTGACCGGGGACATTCTCACGTTGTGGGACCTCGCCACCGAGCAGGCGCTGGCGGCGGTGACGAACCACTTCGTCGTGAATGGCCTCGCGCTGGACCCGGCGCGCCGCCGCGTCGCAGTGGTGGGCACGGACCTCCTGGTGCGCATCTACAACACCGCCACGCTGAAGCTGGAGCAGCAGTTCCGCGCACACAACAAACCCATCAACGCCGTGGCCTTCCACCCCACGCTGCCCGTCCTCGCCACCGCGTCGGACGACTTGTCCGTGAAGCTCTGGGACCTGCGCACCGGCGCGCTGCTGGACTATTTCATCGGCCCCACACGCCCGCCCCTGGCGCTGTCCTTCAGTCCTTCAGGCCGGCATCTTGCCGCCGGCTGCGCGGACAAGACCACGCGCATCTGGCCCGTGGGGGAACTGCCGCCAGCCACGGCGGCGAAGTAAGGGCGGACCGCTCGCGGAGAACTGCCACTAGCCCGTCTGGGTGACAGCGGCGCTGCCGGTCGGGGTGTTTCTCGCGAGACTCTCTTGCAGACGATGCCAAACAGCTCGGTTGCAACAGGGCGCTTTGCCGCCGAAAGAGTAGGTAACCAAACCGCGCGATCACGGTAGCAGGGAATGAAGCGCTCCAAGGCCGGTTCCGGGCTGTTCCGGGAAACGGGTGGAGCACTGAATCAAATACCACCATGAAGAAAACATTCAACTGCATCAACTGGCGCGGCGGAATCCGCACCGCTCTGCTGTTCACCGCCGTCGCTGTGCTGACGGTCGGGACCGTCAACAGCTCGGCGGCCACCGTCATCCTCAACCCGGACTTCGAGGAAACCATCCCCGGAACCAACAAGCCGAAGGACTGGACGGACATCGTGGGCGACAATGTGATGGCCATGAACAACAACGGCGGCACCCTGAATCTCACCCTACCGAATGCTTTCCGGAGGCTGTGGCCAACCTCAGTTCGCGGTGCCTCCCAGAAGGTGGATCTGAACGG
>CAIPBN010000467.1 GCA_903863315.1 uncultured Verrucomicrobiota bacterium
CACCGGGTTTTCTGGGCCCGCAACTCCAGGACTTTGAACCGTTCCCGGCGGAAAGCCCGTTTGCCTTTGAGAAGATAACCAAGGCCGGTGCGAGCCTCAGAGATAGCCTGCGCATGAACCTGTCGGCCGAACATTTCACGGCGCGCAAAGAATTGCTCAACGGCCTCGACACGTTGCGTCGCCGCATGGACGACTCGGCAGCGTATGGTGCGGCGGACGCGTTCACCCAAAAAGCCTTTGATCTGATCCTGAGCGGAGCCATGGCGGACGCCCTCGACCTGAAAAAAGAGCCCGCGAAGACCCGGGACGCGTATGGCATCAAGGGCGAGCGGGACGACAAGAACATCTTCATCATGGCCCGCCGCCTCATTGAGGCAGGCGTGCGGGTCGTATCGTTGCAATACAAGGGTTGGGACACGCACTTCGGCAATTTCGAGGCACTCCGAAAAGACCTGCCGGAATTGGATATGGGACTCAGCGCCCTGCTCTGCGATCTGAAAGACCGCGGGTTGCTGGATGAAACGATGGTGCTGGTCTCGACGGAATTCGGGCGCACGCCGCGTGTCGCGGTGGAAAGAGCGGGCGAGCTTCCCGGCCGCAGTCACTGGCCTTCGGCGGGGACATACCTGATCGCCGGCGGGGGCTTGCGAATGGGTCAGGTGATCGGTTCGACCAACCGCCTGGGGGAGCAACCGGAGGATCGTCCGGTCCATCTGCAGCAACTCTTTGCGACGATCTACCAACAATTGGGTGTCGATGTGGATTCGACCCAACTGCATGATTCGAGTGGACGTCCGCACTACATCTTGGAACATCGGGACGTCATACCGGAGTTGATTTGAAAGCCAGCAAGGCACCTGAAAATCGTCCGGCTTTGCCGCGTTTCAAATAGAGCGAGATGCCGTGGTCGAAGCACGAAGCCCGGCGAAACGGCAATTCTTCACACCTCAACAACCCAGGAAAAGAACAACTCAAAATGATGAAATTGCATCTCTCAATGCTGAATCCGGCTGCGAGCCTGCGTGCGCTACTGGCAACCGCCATAGCGGCGGGGTCCGCGATAGCAGCGGAACCGGCAAGGGCCCGGGCAGACTGGCCGCTTTGGGACGGCAAGGAATCGGTGGCCGATTACGCCAGTCGCGCGGGCATCAAGGACGTGCTGACCGAGCTGGATCTCGGCTCCAACGTCGTGATGAAGGTGACCCTCATTCCCGCTGGCAAGTTCATCATGGGCGCGGTCACTGCGAGAGGTGAGGGCGGAGCCTATTGGCAGACCCCGCACCGCGAGGTGACGATCAGCCAGCCGTATTACATGGGCATCCACGAAGTGACGCAGGAGCAGTTCGGGCAGATCATGGGCGCTGACCCCAAACGGGCTCGCAGATACGATGACGCCAACGCCCGTGACAAAGAGAAGCCACGGTGGCTGACGGGCGGGACGCATCCCGAGGCGTTGCTGACGTGGAACGAGGCCGCGCAGTTCTGCGAGAAGGTCTCGGCCAGGACCGGCATGAAGGTTTGGCTGCCCACCGAGGCGCAGTGGGAATACGCCTGCCGGGCCGGGAGCACGAAGCGGTTTTACTGGGGGAACGAGCCCGCCGACGTGCATCAGTTCGAGAACTTCACCCGCATTTATCCGGGGGAAACCCTGACAACCGCCAAGGACGCCGGCGGCTTCCGCACGACCGCGCCCGTGGGGTCATTCAAACCCAATCCTTTCGGCCTTCATGACATGCTCGGCAACGTTTCCGAGTGGTGCCACGACTGGTTCACGGGCAATTACATCGGCGCGCCCACGCTGGACCCGGTCGGACCCGGTTTCAGCCCGCCAGTGCCCCTTGCTGGTCCGATGCATGTCGCGCGCGGCAAGAATTTCAGCGACGTGTGGGACTGGCCTAATATCATCAACCGGCCCCAGCACTGGCACACCTACCCTTGCGGCTTCCGTGTGGTCGTGGCCTTGAAATCCACCACCGACACGGCACCGGGGGCAGTGGCTTCCTGGGCCTTGGGCAAGGGCGGGCATCTCCTCAAGGCACCGGCCGCGGCCGGTTCCGCAACGGCGAAAGTCGAGAATCCCGCCAAGGCGTCGGCGGATATCAAGCTGCGTGTGCCGCCGGGCTGCCGCGCGGCGTCCGGCACGCAGGCCGAGTCCTACACGAAGTCCGGCTGGGCACAGGCGATCGTGCATGAGGGCACCGGCATGGAGATGGTTTACATTCCGGCGGGGAGTTTTCTCATGGGCAGCCCGGCCGATACGACACGTTCCCAGCAGGAAACGGAGCGGGGTTGGGTGGCACGGTTCGAGAAGCCGCACCAAGTGACGCTGACCAAGGGATTTTACATGGCCAGGCATGAGGTGACGCAGGCGCAGTGGGAAAAGGTGATGGGCTCCAACCCGTCGCTCTTCAAGAACGCGGGACCGAACGCGCCGGTGGATTCGGTGTCATGGCATGACTGCCAGACCTTCGCCACGAACGCCGGCGGCGGACTGCGCCTGCCGACCGAAGCGGAGTGGGAATACGCCTGCCGCGCGGGGACCCAAGGCCCGTATGCCGGAGATCTCGGTGAAACAGGGTGGTATGACGGCAACAGCGATGGCACCACGCATCCCGTCGGCTTGAAGAAGCCGAACGCCTGGGGGCTTTACGACATGCACGGCAACGTGCGGGAGTGGTGTCAGGATTTATCTTCCAACGAATACCCGAACGAGGACGCGATGGATCCGACCGGTCCGGCGAAGGGCGATGACGTTGGGAGTCGGATACTACGTGGCGGCAGTTGGGCCGACTATGCCTTCTATTGCCGCTCAGCGGCCCGTGGCTGGTCTCATCCGAAGTTGTTCGGAATCCTGTCCGGCAAGAAAAACGTCTGGGAGGATGCCCAGACGCCTCGCGATGGACATGGCATGCTGGCGCTACGCCCCGATTTTGGTTGTCGTTTCGTGATCGCTGCAACCCGTTCGGCTCAGGAAAAATCAAAGTGATGACCGCGAATCTCGCTTTGATGAAGCGGGCCACCAGCCTGTCTGTGCTGACGGCAAGGGTGGAGTTTCGGAGGAGATTCCACGCTGGATGACCCGCAGCCGCGCGTTCAACGAGGCGTCAGCTTGCGCCGAACCTGTGGCCGCCGCACCCGTCCACAGGGTGCGGAGGGCGAGCAGGAGCAGCCGGGAACGGACGCGTTTGACATGCAGGGATTACTAGGAATGGGGGGATCGAGCCCCGCCGTGGGACGTGAACTCGTCACATGACAACTATTCCAGCCAGGTTTGCTGCGGCGTGAACGCCGCGCTCCGATTGCGTTCTCTCCACTTCCGGCGGTTTTGACTTCGGAATTCGGGTTCAACTGAGTAATCTAGGTTGAACCCGAACGCTGAAGTTGAACTGAAACCGAGGGCGAGGAGCACGGCCCCTAAAGCCGCAGACATGGTCGAGTTTCAGCGCCGTTCGACTCTCACTGTGCCAGCCGGCCTGCTGGCTACGGGCGTTCGCGGTGGTCCACAGAGGCTGCTACTGGCTGCCAAGCTTTTCTGACTAGGATTCCTGGTTTGAAGGTCGAACCCGTGCGGCTCCCCAATCACCCGCCCCGGCCGGGGCAGGATGGCGGGCCGACAAGCAGACTGCGGTTGCCAGCATGAAACCATCTCTTGGCTCTGCCACCGGCGCGTGCGTCCGCTGTTTGGGTGTCGCTGCGGCGCTGCTCCTGAACCAGTTGGCGACGCCCGCCGCCCAACTCCTTGTGCCCGCCTCCTTCCCCACCATTCAGGCCGCGGTTGACGCAGCGAAGCCCGGCGATGTCGTGCTCGTGCAGGCGGGCACTTATTGCGAGCGGGTGCGGTTGAAGGAGTATGTCACGTTGCGCAGCGCGGGAACCGATGCGCCGGGGAAACTGGGCCTAGCCCGGGCCGAGGCGACCATTATTGATGGAGCCGGCAAACCTGAGACGAGTTCGGGCGTCGCGATGGCGGAAGGCACGGTGCTTGACGGCTTCACTGTCACAGGCATCGGCCGCTATGACGACGCGGAATGGCAGCGGCATTTCAACACGCGCGGCAACGAGCAGCCGCACGAGCACATTGGCGCGCCTGGAGTCGCCGGCATCAGCATCCAAGGCGTGAACTGCGAGGTGCGGCAAAACATTGTCCACCACGTCGGCTATACGGGCATCGCGATCACGGGCGTGGACGGACGCGTCTGCATGCCGCTGGTCGTGAGCAATGTCTGCCATCGCAACATGGGCGGCGGCATCGGCTCGATGAACGGCTCGCGGGCCACCATTCGGGGCAACCTCTGCTTTGAGAATTTCTACGCGGGAATCGGCCACGAGAACGCCAGCCCGCTCGTGGAGTTGAACCGCTGCCACGGCAACATCCGCGCCGGCATCGGCATCAGCGAGGGCGCGTCGCCGACCGTGCGCTCGAACGTGTGTTACCTGAATCGCCGGGCCGGTATCGGTGTGCGCACCGGCAGCAACACGCGCCCGGTCATCGAGAGAAACGAGTGCCGCGAGAACGGCATGGCGGGGATTGGCGTCGAGGAGGAGGCCGAGCCTGCGCTGCAGTTCAACCGCTGCTTTCGCAATCTCCTCGCCGGCATTGGCGCGCGGGACCACGCCCGTCCGCTCATACTCGGCAACGAGTGCTTTGAGAATGGTGAGGCCGGGATCGGCCTGATGACCGGCCGAAGCACCCAGGTGATTAGCAATCATTGCCATCTGAACAAGTCCGCCGGCATCGGGCTGGCCGGCACCGGCACGAACTCCGCTGATTTGATCGCGAACCGGTTGATCGAAAACGCCACGGTCGCGATCGGCGTCAACGCGGGCTGGGCGGTGACACTGACCGGCAACGAGCTGGCGCGGGCCAACGGGATGCCGCCGCTCATGATGGTTTTCGGCGGTGCTTCAGCGGGGTTGACCAACAACACGCTCCGCGGCGGCGGCGTGGCGGCGATTCGCACCGCCGGCAATGTGGTCGTCAGAGACAACCGAATCGAAGGCACTCTGCTGCGCAAGGC
Source organism: uncultured Verrucomicrobiota bacterium (assembly GCA_903863315.1). Lineage (GTDB taxonomy): Bacteria > Verrucomicrobiota > Verrucomicrobiia > Limisphaerales > SXTU01 > SXTU01. The sequence goes on from CAIPBN010000467.1 coordinate 5,019, forward strand.
TGGACCACCCAACTTCGGCATCTGGGCCCTGCCCGGCGCACTCGTGGAAATGACTGGCAACACAGTGGGTGGCTGGCGGCATGCCCTCTTCGCGGAAGGCGCGGGCGTAAGCGCCCGGCAAAATTCGGTGAAGGATGCCGTTACCGCCGCCTTCCGGATTCGCGGGAATCCAGCCAAGATCTTGGTGACGGGCAATCAAGTGGCGGGCGCGGGTGTGCAGGAGTTGCTGCTGGAACCGGAGGCGAAATGACCGGTTGCCGCGCCTCTGTCGGCTCCCGTCCCGCGCGGGCTGTCGTTTATACTTCACGCTGGACGCTCGGCGGCTGGGTGGCAAATTTCTCACGATGACACGCCTGACACTCATTCTTGCCGCATTGCTTCCGCTGAGCGCCGCGGCAGCGCAAGGCCCGGGCGGCACGGCCAATATCGAGTTCAACCGCGATATCCGCCCCATTCTTTCCGAAAATTGCTTCTACTGCCACGGTCAGGACCCGAATCACCGCAAGGCCGATCTCCGGCTAGATGTGCGGGCGGAGGCTTTGAAGGGCAAGGCGTTCGTGCCGGGCAAGCCCGACGAAAGCGAGCTGGTGAAGCGCGTGTTCACCGCCGATCACGACGACGTGATGCCCCCGCCCAAGTCGAACCGCACGCTCACGCCGGCGCAGAAGGAGCTGCTCAAGCGCTGGGTGGCCGAGGGGGCGGAGTATCAGGCGCACTGGGCCTACCTCGCGCCGCAGCGCCCGGCGTTGCCGGCGGTGAAGCGGACGGACTGGCCGCGCAACGATCTGGACCGGTTCGTCCTCGCGAAGCTGGAGGCAAAAGGACTATCGCCTTCGCCCGAATCCGATCGGGGGACACTCATTCGCCGGCTGTCGCTGGACTTGATCGGCCTTCCCCCGAAACCGGAGGAGGTGGATGCCTTTGTCGCAGACACCGCGCCGGATGCTTACGAGCGGCTGGTGGACCGGCTGATGAAGTCGCCTCACTACGGCGAGCGCATGGCGTTGCCGTGGCTCGATGCCGCGCGCTATGCGGACAGCAATGGCTTCCAGCAGGACGGCGACACGTTTCAGTGGGTGTGGCGTGATTGGGTGGTGCGCGCGCTGAACGCGGACATGCCGTTTGACCGATTCTCCATCGAGCAGCTGGCGGGCGACCTCTTGCCCAAGCCGACCGACGACCAGCTCATTGCCACGGGCTTCAATCGCAACCACCTGCTCAACGGCGAGGGTGGGGCCATCGCCGAGGAGCAGCGCTTCAACATCCTCTTCGACCGCGTGGACACGACGGCCACGACCTGGCTGGGGCTGACCCTGGCCTGCGCGCAGTGCCACGACCACAAATACGACCCGCTCACGCAGCGCGATTATTACGGGCTGATGTCCGCGTTCAATCAGGTTTCGGAGAACGGCCTTGCCGGCGGCGGCCCCGGCCCCAAGCGCATCGCCGCGCCGTTCATCGAACTGCCCAACGCGGACAACAAGCAATGGCTCGCGGCGCACGAGGCGAAGCTGAAGTCCGCCGAGACCAACGGGCAGGTGAAGGAGAAATTTGAACTCGCCCTCGCCGCGTGGATCACGGGCCTGACGCCGGATTCCAACACGCCGGACGGCAAACCGTTGCCTACCAACCTCACGGCCATTCTCCGCGTCGCGAGTGACAAGCGCAGTGCGGCGCAGAGCAAGGAGCTGGCAGGCGGACTCCGCACGCAGTTTGAAACGAAGGTCTGGACCGGCATCGCCACCAAGGACCCTGCGGCGAAGAAGGTCGAGGACTTGAAGAAGGAGGCGGAGAAGTATCGCAAGGAGGAAATCCCCCGCGTGATGGTCATGCGCGACGACAAGCCGCGCGAAACCTTCATGCTGGACCGGGGCGAATACCTGAAGCCGAAGGACAAGGTGACGTTCGCCACGCCGGCCTTCCTGCCCGCGCCCCCTAAGGACGCGCCCGCCAACCGGCTGGGCTTCGCGCAATCGCTGTTCGTGCCCGATCATCCGCTCACCGCGCGCGTGCAGGTGAACCGGATGTGGCAGACCTTCTTCGGCGCGGGGTTGGTGAAGACGGCGGAGGATTTTGGTGTGCAGAGCGAGCTGCCGTTGCATCGTGAATTGCTGGACTGGCTGGCGGTCGAGTTCCGCGCGCGTGGCTGGAGCATGAAGCAGATGCACCGGCTCATCGTGACGAGCGCGACGTATCGGCAGAGCAGCCGCGTGAGCCGCGACCTGTTACAGCGCGACCCGGAGAACCGCCTGTTGGCGCGGGGCGCGCGCTTCCGGGCTCCGGCGATGGTTTTGCGCGACACGGCCCTCGCGGCGAGCGGCCTGCTGGACGCGCGCATCGGCGGCAAACCGGTTTATCCCTACCAGCCGGATGACGTGTGGGAGACGTTGGCCATCACGAAGGAACGTGACTTCACCTATCCCGCCTCCACCGGCGCGGACCTTTACCGCCGCAGCCTCTACACGTTCTGGCGGCGCACCATCGGCCCGGCGAACATGTTCGATGCCTCCAACCGCCAGACGTGCAAGGTGCGCGTGGCCACCACCAGCACGCCGCTGCACGCGTTGACCACCTTGAACGACCCCACCTGGGCCGAGGCCGCGCGCGTGCTGGCGGCGCGCAGCATTGAGACAGGCACGGAGACGGACGCGCGGCTGACGTTTGCCTTCCGGCGGGTGCTCGGGCGCAAGCCAACTTCCCAGGAGGTCACCACGCTGCGTCGCATGCTGGACAAGCAGCTCAAATTTTACCAAGCCGACGCCAAGGCCGCCGCGCAGGTCGTGGCGGTCGGAGCCGCGCCCCGCGAACCAAAACTGCCGGTGGCCGACCACGCTGCACTCACGGCAGTGTGCCTTGCGTTGTTCAACCTCGACGAAGCACTGACCCGCGAATAACTCCTTCACACCATGCTTTCCGAACTGCTCACCAACCACCAGCGCGTCACCCGCCGCCAGCTCTTTGGCTCCGCGGCCCAGGGCATTGGCGGGGCCGCGCTCGCCTCGCTTTTGGGCTCCCGTTTTGCGAGCGCCGCACCGGCCGGCCAGCCGGGCTTGCCGAACCTGCCGCACTTCGCGCCCAAGGCGAAACGCGTCGTGTGCCTGTGGCAGGGCGGCGGACCGTCGCACCTCGATCTGTTCGACCCCAAGCCCATGCTCGCGAAGATGAAGGGGCAGGACATCCCGGACAGCGTGCGCGGCACCACGCGGCTCTCGACCATGTCCGCCAGCTACAAGAAATGGCCCATCACCCCCGCCATCAAGCCCTTCAAGCGCTACGGCAAGAGCGGCACGGAGTTCAGCGAGATGCTGCCCAACCTCGGTGCGCTGGCGGATGAGATTTGCGTCGTGCGCTCGATGACCACCGAGGCGGTGAACCACGCGCCCGGCGTCACGTTCTTCATGACCGGCGCGCAGGTGCCTGGCCGCCCAAGCATGGGCGCGTGGCTCGCGTATGGGCTGGGCTGCGAGGCGGACGACCTGCCGGCGTTCGTGGCGATGACCTCCTCGGACAAGGGCAAGACCTGCGGCCAGCTCTTCTACGACTACTACTGGGGCAGTGGCTTTCTCCCGAGCCGCTATCAAGGCGTGCGTTTCCGCAACACCGGCGACCCGGTGCCGTATCTGCAAAACCCGCCGGGCATGAGCCGCGAGCAGCGCCGCGTGTTGCTCGACGACTTGCAGGCGATGAACGCCGCGCACCTCAACGACTACGGCGATCCGGAGATCGACACGCGCATCGCGCAATACGAGATGGCCTTCAAAATGCAGGCCAGCGTGCCGGACCTGCTGGACTTTTCGAAGGAGCCCAAGGCCGTGCTGGAACGCTACGGGCCGGATGTCCTGACCAAGGGCACGTTTGCCAACAACTGCCTCATCGCCCGCCGTCTGCTGGAACGCGGCGTGCGCTTCGTGCAGCTCATGCACAGCGGCTGGGATCAGCATGGCAACCTGTTCACGCAGCTCGAAGCGCAGTGCCGCGACACCGACGCTCCCGCCGCCGCGCTGGTGCAGGACTTGAAGGAGCGCGGCCTGCTGGACGACACGCTGGTGTTCTGGGGCTGCGAGTTTGGCCGCACGCCGTTCGGTCAGGGCGACCCGGCGAATCCGAAGGGCCGCGACCATTTCGGCCGCGCCTACAGCATGTGGCTGGCGGGCGGCGGGGTGAAGGGCGGCACCACCTTCGGGGAGACGGACGACTTCGCGTGGAACATTGTCCGCGACCCGGTGCATGTGCATGACATGCAGGCGACGATTCTACACCTCTGCGGCCTGAACCACGAGGCGCTCACCTTCCGCTATCAAGGCCGTCAGTTCCGCCTGACGGACGTTCACGGCCAGGTGGTGAAGGGTATTCTCGCCTGACCAGTTCGGCTGCGCCCGGCGCTAGAGTTTGGCCTTCTTGTCAGCCTTCTTTTTGCCGTCGCCCGCCGGGCGGTATTCGTTGGCCCAGTTTTTCGCGACGAGGGATTTCAGCTCCTTCACGGTTCCCGCGTATTGCGGATCGGCGGACAGTTCCTTGAGTTCCTGCGGATCGCTTTGCAGGTCGAAGAGCTGCACGCCCTGCTTCCCGCCGTCCCATTCCGTGTAGCGCCAGCGTTCGGTGCGGATGCTGTGGCCCGCGAAGCCACCGCGCCAGACCTGGGTGAACGCGGGTTTCGTCCACGGAGCACTGGGATTTTCCAACAACGGCTTGAGGCTCGCACCGGCCAGATTCTTGGGCGCGGTGAGCCCGGCCAGATCCGCCAGCGTGGGGTAAAGGTCCACGAACTCCACCGTGCGAGGACTGACACCGCCATTGCCCCTAGCACCCGGCGCACGGATGAGCAGCGGTGCGCGGGCGGAACCTTCCCACAAACTTTGCTTCATCCAAAGGCCGTGCTCGCCCTCGTGGTAGCCATGATCACTCCAGAAGACGACCACGGTGTGGTCCGCCAGTTTGAGGCGGTCAAGGGCATCAAGCAGGCGGCCAACCTGCGCGTCCACAAAGGAGATGGTGGCGTAGTAGGCCTGCTTGGCCTCGCGTGACTGCTGCTCCGTGGTGCCGAACCACGGCCACGGGTTGACCGACGCGAGCGCGCTGGCCGGCGCGGCTTTGGCCTCCGGAAACGGCCCGGCGGGCATCGTGATTTTGTCCAGCGGGTAGAGGTCGAAGTATTTCTTCGGCGCGATGTAGGGGCAGTGCGGGCGGTAAAAGCCGGCGGCGATGAAGAAGGGTTTGGCTTGGTTGGCCTCCAACAGCTTGATCACCTCCGTGGCCACCTTGCCGTCGGTCTGTTCCTCGTCGGTGCCGTCGGCCTTCATGAACGACAGCGAGCTGCCGAGGCCGCGCTTCGGAGTGTGGTTGGTGAGCTTGTCCTCCTCGTCCTTGTCCCGACCGCGTGGGTTGAGGGCGAGGTTCCAGGACGGCGCGTCGTCGAGCCCGGGCGTGCCGATCTGGCCGGGATTGCCGTAGTGGTAAATCTTGCCGACGCGCGCGGCGAAGTAGCCTTGGTTCATGAACATCTGCGGCAGCGTCACCACGTCGGGCAGCACTGAGCGGAAATGCTTCTGCAAGTCATAGACCTGCGTGGTGTCGGGCCGAAGTCCGGTCATCAACGATGTCCGGCTGGGCGAGCACAGCGGGAACTGGCAATACGCGCGATCGAAGCGCACGCCCGTGCGAGCCAAGCGATCAATGTGTGGCGACTTCACCAGCGGATGGCCGTAACAACCGAGGCTGGTGCTCATGTCGTCCACCGCGATGAACAGCACGTTGAGCTTGGGCGCGGCGTTGAGGGTGGCGGCCAGCAAGCAGCCGAGCAAAATGAACCTGAGGTGCATGGCTGGATGATGGCCACAGGCGCTGCGACTGAACAAGCCGGACTTGCCACTCATGCCCGCCTGCTCAGAAAGGATTGGGCAGCGGTTTGTGGGCCAGCTTACCATTTGCGCCAATGAGCCAACCGACCGACATCCGTTGCACTTCCTCCACGCTGTATTTCCTCCCTGTCCACACGCGCATGCCGCTCAAGTTCGGCGGCGAGACCGTGAGCTTCGTCACCTGCGCCCGCGTGCGCGTCACAGTGTGTGACGTGCAGGGCCGCGAGGCCGAGGGCTGGGGCGAGACGCCGCTCTCCGTGACGTGGGTGTGGCCCAGCGCGCTGTCCTACGAGGCTCGGCACGAGGCGATGAAGGAGTTCTGCCGGCGACTCGCGGCCGCGTGGGCGAAGTTCCCGGCCAGCGGGCATCCGATGGAAGTGGGCTATGACTTTCAGGAACACGAACTGCCCAAACTGCTGGAAGAGTTCAACGCGGGTCGCGCGGGCACCGAGCCGATGCCCTGGCTCGGCGCGCTGGTCTGTTGTTCGCTCTTCGACATCGCGCTGCACGACGCCTACGGCAACCTCCACGGCGTCCCCATCTACTCCACTTACACCGCGCCGTGGATGAGCCGCACGCTTGCGGACTTCCTCACGCCTGCGGCGGGCGCGGACGTGTCATTCGCCGGCAAGTATCCGGCGGACTTCTTCGTGGCGAGGCGTCCTGACCGCTTGTGCGCGTGGCACCTCGTCGGCGGCGTGGACCCGATTGACGCCAGCGAACTGAAGGGCACCGAGCCGAACGACAGTTATCCCGTGCTGCTGCGCGACTGGATTCGCCGCGATGGCCTGAAGTGTTTGAAAATCAAACTGCGCGGCAACGACGGGGCTTGGGATTACGCGCGCACAGTGAAGATTGGGCAGATAGCCCTTGAGGAAGGCGTCGAGTGGCTCACGGCGGACTTCAACTGCACGGTCCACGAACCGGCTTACGTGAACGAGATTCTCGACCGCCTGCGCGATGAGCAGCCGCGGGTTTATGGGATGTTGCTCTATGTCGAGCAGCCGTTTCCCTATGATTTGGAGAAGCACCGCATTGACACGCACAGCGTCAGCGCGCGCAAGCCGCTGTTCCTCGACGAGTCAGCGCACGACTGGAAACACGTCGCGCTGGGCCGCGAGCTGGGCTGGACCGGCGTGGCGCTCAAGACCTGCAAGACGCAGACCGGCGCGCTGCTCTCGCTCTGCTGGGCCAAGGCCCACGGCATGACGCTCATGGTGCAGGACCTGACCAACCCGATGCTCGCCCAAGTCCCGCACGTCCTCCTCGCCGCCCACGCCGGCACCATCATGGGCGTGGAGACCAACGCGATGCAGTTCTACCCCGAAGCCTCGCGCCTCGAAGCCACGGTGCATCCCGGTCTCTACCAGCGCCGTAATGGTGAAGTGGACTTGAGCACGTTGGGCGGGAGCGGCTTCGGCTACCGGCTGAAAGAAATTCCGGCGCGGGCGGACATGACAGCGACATAATCACCAACGGCGGCTAGGGCGCGTCTGGCCTCAGCGCGCCCTACTTTTTTCCGAACGCGCAGGCTTCCGCCGCTGTCAGTTGCCGCGTAACCTCCATCCCACATGAACACCGGCATCTCCGCCATTAACGAAGAAGTCCAGAAGGCCGCCGCCTTCGTCCCCACGCTCTTCGCCGAGCTGAACAAGGTCGTCATCGGCCAGAAATACCTCGTCGAGCGCCTCACCATTGGCCTGCTCGCCAACGGCCACGTTCTGCTCGAAGGCGTGCCCGGCCTCGCCAAGACGCTCTCCGTCAAATCCCTCGCTTCATGCCTGAACGTGAAGTTCTCCCGCCTCCAGTTCACGCCGGACATGCTGCCCGCCGATGTCATCGGCACGCAGATTTACAACCCGCAGTCCGGCGGGTTCACCACGCGCCAGGGCCCCATCTTCGCCAACCTCGTCCTGGCCGACGAAATCAACCGCGCACCCGCCAAGGTGCAGTCCGCGCTGCTGGAGGCGATGCAGGAAAAACAAGTCACCATCGGCGACCGTTCCTACAAGCTGGAGGAGCCGTTCCTCGTGCTCGCCACACAAAATCCCATTGAGCAGGAAGGCACTTATCCGTTGCCCGAGGCGCAGGTGGACCGCTTCATGTTGAAGCTGAAAATCGGCTACCCGACGCGCGAGGAGGAACGGCAGATTCTCGACCTCATGGCCCGCACCAGCGGCTTGCCGAGCGTGCAGCCCGTCGTGGAGGCCAAGACCATCCTCGCCGCGCGCCAGGTCATCAACGACATCTACGTGGACGACAAGGTGAAGGACTACATCGTGGACCTCGTGTGCGCCACGCGCGACCCAGCCAAATACAAGATCAACGTCCGGGACTTCATCCAGCTCGGCGCCTCGCCGCGCGCGACCATCTCCCTCGCGCTCGCCGCGAAGGCCTACGCCTTCCTCAAGGGCCGCGGCTACGTGACCCCGCAGGACGTGAAGAGCATCGGCATGGACGTGCTCCGCCACCGCGTCGCCATCACCTACGAAGCGGAGGCCGAGGACAAGACCAGCGAAACGGTGATCCAGAAGATTTTTGATGAATTGCCGGTGCCGTGAACCGCGCACAGTGACTCGAAACCGCATGAGACAAAAGAAGCCAACTGTCCACGGCTTGCAGGAGTTCGGCTTGAGCGTCAGCAAGTTGAAGTCGCTGGGAACTACCAAAATCAAGCTGCATGCCGACTTGAGGCATCTTAAAGAAAGTTCGCTGTTCAAGTTCGCTCCGGTTGAGCGCCAGCGAATGATTGAGGATCATTATGAACGTCAACTGTTGCGAGTGAGACGGGCGTGGCCCCTCGGCGGCCTTGATACAGTCCGCGTCGAACGACCGGTCCGCCGCTTTCATTGCACGGTTGAGGCCAGACACGTATCGAGTTTCTTTGATATTGAAGCTCTGGAAAGAGTTTGGATTGATGAAGTCGAGGGGCGAAAACGAATACGAGCATCGCGAAAGCCGAACGCTCGATGGTATGCCGTGCAAGCGAGGTTTGCCATTCAGGTCGAAGGTCAGAGGCGCGGACTACAGACCTACGAAGACAGAACCCTTGTATTTAGAGCCCAAGGCCCTGAAGCGGCTAAACGAAAACTCAAAGCCGAATCCGCACTCTACGGACAACCTTACCTCAATCCGGACGGTTACATGGTCCGGTGGGCATTCGAGCGGATTCTCGACGTTTACGACCTCTACGACGAAGAGTTTAACCCCGAAGGAACCGAAGTGGCTTCCGTCTTGAAGGAGAGGCGCATGAAGCCGGAATTTGAGTGGAAGACTGGGCGGAGGAGAAAGGATGGAGGCTCGCGGTAGTCCGCTCCAAAAATTCCGCCAGATCGAGATTCACACGAATCGCCCCGTGTCCGAATCGCCCGGAGGTGGTTCACTTCAAGCGCCGGTGCAACTCGTCGGGATTCCGCCGCCCGTGCCAGACGGCAATCACCTTTACCTCCTGATGCGGCTCGTTGACGACAAAGTAGATGGAGTAAGGCCAGCCCAGCACCCGCGCCTTGCGGCTGTTGCGTCCGACTTTGGCAAAGCGCAACGGCTGGGAGGAAATCGCCGTCATCACCTTGTCCACCGCCTGCACGAAACGAACTCCGAGGCCTTCGACCTGCTCCTCATACCAGGCGACCGCCTCCCGAAACTCAATCGTGGCTTCTGCGTCGTGGACGACCCGGAAGCTCATCGCTGGTATTTGCGCAGCGTTTCGTCACGCAACTGCTCCCACGGCGTGCCCCGTCCGGGATTTTTCAACGCATCTTCCGCGCGGCGGTCGAGTTCGGCGACCTGCTCCGGCGAAAGCTCGTCCTCGAATTCATCGCGGAGCAGCTCGAAGACCTCGCGTTGCTCGACCAGCGGGAGCTTGTGGAATTGCTCGACAACTTCCGTCGCATTCATGGGGCCAAGGTAATGACGCCCTCCCTTTTGACAAGCGCCCGCTTCCACATCCAAGCTGCCCGCCAGTCCGAGTCCCGGATGCGCCCAAGGTGGCCATGGCACTTCAAGCAGCCGAGTCGGCGAGCCATTCGACTCGTGGCGACGGGCACTTTCCCCGCTTGAACGCACGGGTGGGTAATGTCATCAAGACGGTGTGAAAACCCCGTCTGACCCGGCCCTGCCGGAATCCCCCGTTCCGCCCACCCTCTTCAATCCCATCGAGCCGCCCGCGCGCGATGGACTCACGCGCCGCGACGCTTTGCGCTCGGCCTTCGCCGCCGCAGGAGCCGCCACAGTGGTCGGCGGAAGCACGGCCACCGCACAATCTGTCGCCAAGCCAGACCCGCGCCGCGCCTCCACCAAGCGCTACGCGATGAAGAAGTCCATCAATCTCTGGGCCTTCCCCTACCCGGACCGCATGAATCTCCGCGAGTGCCTCCAGCTCGCGAAGGACGCGGGCTTCGACGGCATCGAGCTCAACTACGACCTCGACAACGACCTCTCGCCCAAGGCCACTGCGAAAGACTTCAAAGCCATCCGCCAGATGGCTGACCAGATTGGCATCCAGATCAGCGGGCTGTGCTCGTTCCTCTTCTGGCCGTATCCGCTTACGAGCAACGACCCGGCAAAGCGCGCGCGCGGCCTCGAACTCGCCGGCAAGATTGCCCAAGCCGCTAGCGACCTTGGCGTGGAGAACGTGCTCGTCGTGCCCGGCGCGGTGCACATTCCGTGGCGCACCGATCACGAACCGGTGCGCAATGACATTTGCGAGCAGCGTGCGAAGGAAGCCATTGCCGTCCTCGCCAAGACCGCCGCGAAGCAGAAGGTTTATCTCAACATGGAGAACATCTTCTTCAACGGCTTCCTGATGACGCCGATGGAGATGAACGCGTTCGTGGACCACTTCGGCAACGAGCGCGTGCGCATCCACTACGACACCGGCAACATCGCGATGTTCCAGCACGCGGAGCATTGGGTGCCGGTGATGGGCAAGCGCATCCAGAACATCCATCTCAAGGAGTTCACCAAGAAGGGCACGGACTTCTCGCTCGAAACCTTCCGCCCGCTGCTCGACGGCACGACCAACTGGCCGGCGCTGCTGGAGGAGCTGGACAAAATCAACTACCGCGGCTTCCTGACCTTCGAGTATTTCCACCCGTATCCGCACTACCCCGAGGCGCTCGTCTGGCAGACCAGCGATTCGCTGGACCGGATTTTGGGGAGAAAGGTCTGAAGCGTCATGGCCCACTCCACTTTCAAAGTCGGCGACCTGACCGCTGTCATCGGTGACAACGCGGCGCATGAGAAGCATCGCGCCGGCTACAACGGCGTCTGGAGCCTCCAGCACAACAGCGCCGGCACGCGCAGCCTCTTCGTGCCCGAGGTGGCGGGGCTGAACTACGAGCACATCGTCAATGGCGAAGAGCCGCCGGACTCGAAGGTCTTCTTCGAGCCGCGCAACGCGCCGATGACCTTCAAGCAGCTCTCCAGCTCGGAGGGCGAGTTGCACCAGCCGCCCACGCCCACGTTCCACGTCGAGAGCTGGACGCGCTTCAAGCTAGTCGCGCCGCACTACCTCGACATGAGCTTCCGCTGCGTGGCGCCCCAGCACGTCTTCCCGCGTGGCTATCTGGCGCTGTTCTGGGCGAGCTACATGAATGCGCCGGTGGACAAGTCCATGTATTTTCTCGGCGGTTTGGAAAGCCAGCCGCAGCCGCTGTGGTCGCAGCTCTGCACGCAGTTCCACAATCGCGACAGCACGGTGCGCCATCGCAACGACAAGCTGGACCTCACCTTTGCGCCCGGCCGCGACGCCCTCTACAAAAGCCTCTCCACCTTCCGCTTCGACACGCCGTTGTTCTACGGTCACTTCGATGATCTGGTGTGGCTGGTCATGTTCGACCGCACGGAAGGCATCCGGCTCACGCATTCGCCCAGCGGCGGCGGCGGGAACGCGGCGCTCAAGACGACCAATCCGGCGTGGGATTTCCAGTTCATAGTGCCCAAGCCGGAGGTGATGAAGGAATACGGTTTCAAGGTCCGCACCGTTCTCCGGCCTCGCTGCTCGCGGGATGAAGTGCTGGAGGAATACCGCAAGTGGCGGGAAGTGCAGTGACGCTTGCGAACCAGGCCGGCTGACCGGCCTGTAGCGGTGGACTGTGGCCGCCGAGTTTGGGCCGGGGGCTGGCATTTTGTTCGGTGCTCACAGAGCCCCGCTACCAGTGCCGTTGCAGTCTTTGAACGGGATGTTAAAGGCCACCACGCAGAATTCAGGGAGCCCGGTTGACCGCGACGGCAACAGGACTTGGCCCTAGTAATCAGTAACCGAACCGTCCTTTTGCGTCGGGTGCGGCCACTTGTATTGGCGTTTGGGATCGGCGTTCACCTTCGCAAACATGGTCTCATCCACCTCCACGCCTAGGCCCACGCCTTGCGGCGGGAGCGCGTTGCCGTCCTTGTTGATTTCAAAACTCGGCCGGGTGACGCCGGGGGGCATTAGATGGCCGTCTAGATAGGCCTCGTGAATCAGGAAAAGCGGCGTGGCGAACGTGGCGTGGAGGCTGGCGCTCAGGCCGAGTTCCGAGCAGGTGCAGTGCGGTGCGAGCGGCACGAAGTAAGTCTCCGCCAGCGTGGCAATTTTCCGCATTTGTGAAATGCCGCCAGTGTGCGCGCAATCGGGCTGGAGGATGTCAATGCAGCGCTCCTGCAAATACGGAATCATGCCCCAGATGGTGCGGTCGCGCTCGCCAGTGGCCAGCGGGACATGGATGGCCTGCTTGAGACGCTTGAAGACCTCGATGTTGCCGGGCACGGCGGGCTCCTCGATGAAGAGCACGTCGTAAGGTTGGATGGCCTTCGCGAGCTGGATCAGCATGGGCGGCGGCACGGCGCAGTGGGCATCGAACATCACGGCTCCGTCCGGGCCGACGCGCTTGCGGGTCTCGACGATGCGGCGCACGAGTTCCTCCACGTCCTTGGGGCTGCCGCTGAAGGGATGCGGGCCGCCGGTGCCGGTCTTGAAGGCCTTGGGCGTCGGATAAAGACGGACATAGTCGCGCACCGGTCCGCCCAGCAGCCGATAAACGGGGACGCCCCAGAGCTTGCCGGTGATGTCCCACAGAGCCATGTCAACGGCCGAGAGCACATGGGTGAGGAAGGAACCGCCGCGGATGTTGCGATGGGCGCGATACACCTTCTGCCACAGGTGCTCAATGCGCGTGGGGTTCTGCCCGTCGAGCAACTCGAAGACCGACCGCGCGACATCGCAGGCCACGTTGGGATCGAGGCCGGTGATTTCACCCCAGCCAAATATTTTGTGGTTGGTCTCCAGCTTGAGGTAGGCCTTAGTGCCCACGCGGAAGGCGCGCAGGGCGGAAAGCTTGATGGTGCTGGTGCGATCCGCGACCGAGGCGGCGGGATTGTCCGCACCCACGGCGTCGTTGAGCAACGCCAGGCCGGCGGCGAGGGCACCAGCGGAGAGCAGATCACGGCGGGAAGGCGAGGAATTCATTGGCTGGCTTGGACGCGGGCGGAGGAAGTGGCTTCAACCAGATGCCGTGCCGGCGGCTTGCAGCCGCCGCGTTGCGGGTGGACTACTCGAAGCCTCCTCGAATTGCTGTTCTCCACGGACGGC
>CAIPBN010000468.1 GCA_903863315.1 uncultured Verrucomicrobiota bacterium
TGTTCTTTGCCGACGCGGAAGGCAATCTGCTCCACCTCGTCGAGCGGCCGCAGGGGTCGGTGTTTCATTGAACCGCAAGGAGCAGGATTAGGATCAGGATTACGAGCAGGAGAAAACGTCCCGCCCCGTCCCGCTACCTCTGCTCCCGCTCCTGATCGTAATCCTAATCCTGTTCTTCCCCCATTCCCTATTCCCCAGATGCCAGACCCTACCTTTTCCGCCGTCATCTTTGACATGGACGGTGTCATCATAGACAGCGAGCCGCGCCATGAGCGCGCGTTCCTCGACGTGTTCGAGCAGATGGGCTACGGCCAGACGCACGGCATCCATTTCGAGCAATACCTCGGCCGTTCCGATCGGGCGGTGTGGATCGATTTCATCGCTAAGCACAATCCGAAGTGGACCCTCGACGAGCTCACGGCCTGGAAGCAGAACCACTTGATTGAGATCATTCGGCGGGATCAGCCCATCTTTGACGGCCTGCCGGAGCTGGTGGCCAAGGTGGCTGCCCGCTATCGCACAGCGGTCGCCTCGGGCTCCGTGCATCCGGTCATTGATGAGGTTCTGGCGATGAAGAGTTTGCGGCAGTTCTTTCCCGTCGTGGTCAGCGCGCAGGATGTGGCGCAGGGCAAACCCGCGCCGGACATCTTTCTCCGCGCCGCCACCTTGCTCGGGGTCGCTCCCGAAACGTGCTGTGTGGTTGAAGATTCCGCTGCTGGAGTCACGGCGGCGCGCGCGGCGGGCATGACCGCGATCGCCATCACCAACACGCTGCCCGCCGGGAAGCTGACGCACGCCCACCATGTCGTGCGGGCTTACGAGGAAATCGAGCGCCTGCTGCTCTAGGCGGGCGGTTCAGACGTCAATGACCGGCCCGTCCCCGCCGCGGTTGGCGGGTTTTTTGTCCCGGGTGCGTCGCACGCGGAGCCGGCCATCGCCAGTGCCGGTGAGCGTGTTCAGCACGACCGACAGGACGCTGATGAGCAGCGCACCCCAGAACGCGGGCCAGAACCCCTTCACCGTGAAGCCTTTGACCAGGGTGCCGACCAGCAAGAGGAGTCCCGCGTTGATGACCAGCACGAAGAGGCCCAGCGTGACCACCACGAGCGGCAGGGTGAGCAGGAAGATCAGCGGCCGGAGGAACGCGTGCAAAATGCCGAACAGCAGGGACGCCACCAGCAGGCTGCTGACCGTGTCATAGCCAATGCCCGTGACGATGTGCGTCGCCATCAGCATGGCGAGGGTATGGATGATCCAGCGTTGCAGGAAAACCAGCGCCGTCCGACGGGGTGGTCGTTCCTGTTCTGGCTGGGAGATGGGGGCTGGCCCGGTGCTCACGAGCGCACCATGTTCGCCCTGTCTCCAATCCGCAAGCAATGGATGCGCAGACGCGGCCTTTCTCCGGCGCTATTTTTTCTTCCCGCTCAAGTCCGGCAACGGGGTTTGCGCGAAGCTGGCCCAGCGTTGTTGCAAGGCCGCAACGGTCGGCACTCCCGCGTGGGCGTAGATGGCGTAGCGCAGTTGCAGCGGCTGGCCCGGCGCGACCACGCGCGGCGCGTCATGGGTGAAGGCCGCGCCCATCCAGCCGTCGCTGCGCACGTGAAAGAACGTTGGATGATTCGGATTCGCCGGATGGTCCAGAAGGGTCGCGCCCTCGTTTTTGCCAGGGAGAATGGGGCCGGAGTAATCGCACCAGCGGGCGCGCTTCCAGAAGCAGCCGTTGTCGCCCTGCTCGTCCACGTTGCCCTCGGAGTTGCGGATGGTTCCGCCGCCGTCGTGAATGCCGATGGTCTTCGCCAGCCGCACGCCCACGAGGCCGAAGGGAGTTTTGCCGAAGGTGACTGGCGTGCCCTTTGCCTCGAAGCGCAGGTCCAGCACGAGGAGGGATTCGCCCCCGGGCAACGTTTCCCAGCTCACGCGCCGGCGCTCCTCCAAGACCACGCGTCCCTGCTTGTCCAGCCAGTGGTTGTAGATGATGGCGGTCGCGGTGGTCTCGCCGTCCTCCAGCTTTTCGAGCCGCTGGCCGATGATGCGGCCCTGATTCGTGCCACGATCCGCCCAGAAGCTCCAGCCGTTCACGTCGTTGTGCGAAACCCAGATCGAGTTGTGATGGCTGTGGCTGACCGGGTCATGGGGATGCCCCATGCGGGTGACGGAGCGGCCCGAGGGGCCGAGGAGCGGGAAGACAAACGGGCGGTTCAGCCCGGGGCCAAAGTGCAGCCGGGCCCCTTCCACGCCGTTGCGTTGGAAGGAGACCTGTTCATAAGGTTGTGGCAACGCCTGCACGGGCGGGACGGGCTTGGCATTCGGCAGCGCGACTTGGGCCGGGGCTGCCACGACTGCCAGGAACACGGCGAGGAGAGCGCAGATTAGCGAGCTGGGCATGGCGGCAGGAAACATGACCACCATACGGCCGGCAAGTGCTTACACCACACTGACCCGGCTGCCCCCGGATTCAGGGCGGGGCGCGGAAAGAGTGGCCTTCATATTTCATCTGTGTTCCGCTCCGAATCTGTGCGGTTTTCTTCCTGGGATGGACGCGGCTGAATAATACGCACACTTACTATGTCCATTAGCCAGCCGGACACCTGAAGGTGGACGGCGACTGTGAATCGGTCCGCCAAACCTGAACTTGAACCGCTGCATCAGCCTTCTGCCAGATGCGGCTCTCCACCGATGAAAACTCTTCTCGTCCGTTCCTTTGTCCTGCTTGTCGTGGCGGCCAGCGCGGTGCTGCCCGCTGGCTGTCTGGAACAAACCCGGCAGGCGGCTCAACCGCCAGCCACGCCTCCCGTCGTTGCCCAGCCTCCGGCGGGTGAACCGCAGATCGTCAGCCGGCCCGATCCGACGGCCGCCAATGTCTCCGCGTCCGTTGCCGAAGTGGCCCGGCTGCACCAGTCCGGCCTCGACGAATCCGTGGTGAAGGCCTTCGTCGAGCGGGCCACCAACAGTGTCAGCCCCACCGCCGACGAGCTCATCTACCTCAAGGACATTGGTGTTTCTCCGCGCGTCATCACCGCGTTCATCCAGCAGACCGCGAAGATGAGGGAGCAAGTCACCGCCGCAGCGGCTGCGGTCGCGGTGCGCAGCAACTTGCCTCCGGCCACCCCGGCTGACACTCGGCCCAACCTGACTGTCGTGACGGCCAACGTGAATCCCCCACCTGCCCAGCCGGCAACTACCTTGCCCGCGCCTCCAACCCCTGTTGTTCCGGCCCCGGCCCCGCCTCCTGTTCCGGCTCAACCCGTCCCCCCGAACCTTCCTGAGCAGGTGTCGGTCTTTTACCAGCAGCTTTTGCCTTACGGCACCTGGCTGCACGTGGCCGATCACGGCTGGTGCTGGCAGCCGAGTGTGGTTGTCTCCACTCCGGGGTGGCGGCCTTATGCCGATCGTGGCCGCTGGCTCCACACGGACCACGGCTGGTATTGGCAGTCAGACTATGCGTGGGGCTGGGCTCCCTTCCATTATGGTCGCTGGGTGCAGCACACGCGCAGTGGCTGGCTGTGGGTGCCGGACACGCACTGGGGCCCGGCGTGGGTCGTCTGGCGCACCTCGAATGCGCACTGCGGCTGGGCTCCGTTGCCGCCCAGTGCGGTGTTCATCGCCGGTCGGGGGTTGCACTTCGGTGGCTCGCGGGTGGCGGTGAACTTCGACTTTGGCCTGGCCTACCACCATTTCACCTTCATCCCGTTCTCGCGCTTTTGTGAGCGCAATCCGCACTACTACTCGCTTGCCCCGACGGTGGTTCAAAACGTCTATAACCAAACCACCATCATCAACAACATCCAGGTGAACAACAACGTGATCATCAATGGCGGCGTCCCGGCGGACCGGGTCGCCAGCCTGACCCGCTCGGAAATTCGCAAGGTGGCCGTGCGGGATCTCGCCGCTGAACCGTCTGGCCTGCAACGCTTGGACAAGCTGGAGAAAGCTGGCAACGATCTGGTCATCTACCGGCCGGTGCTCAACCCAAATGCTCCGGTGAAGGCCATGGTGCGCAGTGATGCCGCCGGCAACTCCCGCACCGAGCTGGTGCCGGCCGGGACGCTGCCGGGGCAGAAGATCATCGGCCGCGGCGTTTACGACACCAGCACCGGGGTGCCGGTGCTGACCGGCTACACGACGGAGCCTCCCGTCTCGGCCGGGGCGCAAAACACGGTCATCATCAACAATCACATCACTGCCCCTCCGCCCTCGCCTGCTCCTCCAGTCCCGGCCCCGGCAAATTCCCGCAGCACGAGTGCTCCGGTGCAGGCCGTCAAGGTGTTTGGCACCACGCTGAACCCGGGGGCGACCAGAGCGGAGAACAACCCGGCTCCCCGGCCTCCGTCGGACTCGGCTCCCAGCCAGGCGAACAACTCCCTGTTCCGGCCCTTGACTCCTCCTCCACCAGTCGTCAGCAACCCCCGCCCGCTGACGCCATACACCCCGGTGCCGACCAGTTCGCCGGGGCCGCGCACCGAGGTTCCGCACCAGCCAACCACGACACCAGCGCCCACCGTCACCCCGTCATCTGCGACTCCCTCGGTCGCCGTGCCGTCAGCCGCACCGCCGCGTCCGGCCTACACCCCGGCTCCCCGGGTCATTCCCCAGGCCATTGCGCCCACCGCCCCTCGTCCCTCCGTGGTCATCACCCCGCCTCCGCAGTCCTCGCAGGCACCGGCATCCGCCCCCGGGAGTTCCGGTTCGTCTCCCAACAAGAACGCGAACGAGCGCGGGAAATGAAATCGTGGCCGCCAACGCGTTCCGCAGGCTGGCTTGGATGGTGCGTCCGGCCTCCAGACGGGGGCGTGGAGCTCCAGCACGTCGCTGGCTGTTCAATGCAAACGAACTCATCTCGAGTGGTCGGTCCAATCCTGTTTCTTCATCAGATGACAAATTGTCATTTGCCCTGCCGCGTGTCCTCTCCATAGAGTCCGCGTCGAATGAAGGCTGACTTGCAAAAGACCATCGGACTCGGTGGCAACGCCTCCCCGCTCACCGATCCCAAGCTTGTCACCTACATCAATCTCAAGCTCGCCGCGCTCGGCTGCCCGACGCTCGACACGGCGGATGCGGCGGAGTTCCACGACCTGACCGAATCGCTGCTCGCGCGGCACCGGGAGACGGAGCGGCTGCTCTCGGATTATCAGGCTCCGGTGGACTGGCGCATCCAGCAGTTCCTCGACGAATACCTGCACGAGACCGGTGTCGCCGTGCGGTTGCCGCATCAGACCTTCGTGCTCGACCGCCACGGCATTGCCCGCGCGCTGTCGCTGCCGCCGGACCGCGACGAGTTCCGCTCCGACATCGTCAGCTCGTATCGCGTGCGGCAGGGCGTGTTGCACAACCCGGCCAAGGACAAGCGCACGACCGCCGGTGTCTTCCACGTCGCCGAGGGCGGGCTGCCGATTCCCGACGACAAGAAGGCGGTCCCCGCCCACACCTTCGGGCGGATGCTTCAGTTCGCGCTGAAGCCGCCGCAGAAGTTGCTGCACCTGCCTTTCACGGCGTCGCAGCCGGAGCCGGCGGAATGTTTCGTCTCGCTGCTGTTGCGTCCGCTGGTGTGTCCCGCCGTGCCGGGCTTCTGCGCGGAGAAGACGATGGAGATTCGGTTCTTCGCGCCGGGCAATCTCGTCAGCAACTTGGACTTTGTCGAAAGCATCTTCGGCAACGCGGGCGACCCCTACCTGCCGGTCAACGACGCGGCGCTGGACGTGGAGCATTGGACCGGCCACACGGGCTGCGTCATCCTTGCGCCCCATCTCATCACGGTGACGAAGAAGGACGCCGGCCTGCCGCATTGGGACAAGGCCACCGAGCGCCAGCGTCGCGACGGCATGTGCTGGCGCAGCGAAGACGAGCGCTACAACGACGGTTCCGCGTTCAAACTCACTGCGCGCGACGAGTCTGGCGTCATCGTCACACTCATCGCGGACAACTACTTCGGCTACTGCAAGAAAGAGGTGAAGACGCAAATCAGCTTCGCCGCGAATCTCTTCGGCCTCTGCGAGGAGGAGCACTCCGGCGGCGCGCTGGTTTTCCCGAGCTACGACCTCGGCGAGGAATTCGCCGGTGGCGTCCATGTGCAAGACCGCGGGCATTCCTTCGAGGACGCGGCGGCGATGTTCGCGGACGTGATGGAGCTGAAGCCCGAGGGCTACGCGGTGGACCGGAAGTTCGCCGACATTTTCTATGTGCCGGAGGATGCGAGCTTCGACCTGCGCACGCAGGTGGTGACCTGGGCCAACGAGCGCGGGCCGCAGAGCGTCAAGCTGCTGGCCGGCCACACTTACGTGCGGCCCAGCGGCTACAAGGTCCAGATGGAGAAGCCCGGCAACCGCGCGTGGCGGCTCGTCGGCACGCGCGGCGAAGGCACTTTCTGCCACAAGCCCTGCACCGTTTCCGGCGGCGGCAAGTCGGAGATTTCCAAGTCGCTTTCTGACGCGATTTTGCAAGGCCCTGTCTTCGTCGCCAACTTCAAGCAGGACTTCGACACGGTGGCCGCGCTGCTGGAGCGCGATTACTCGCAGCGCTTCCGCGACCCGGAGCGTAACGGCACGGACACGCGCACACTCCTGAGCCGCGAGCGTTCCCTCGGCTCCGTCATCAAGCTGCTCACGCCCTCGCCGCGCGATTACTCGGACGAGTTCAACGCCTGGCTGGAGGCCATCCCGCAGTATGTGAAGGAGCTGGTCTTCGTGGTGAAGCGCTTCCACAAGCCGGAGTGGGGGGCGAACTGGCGCGAGCACTTTGGCGTGGACATCGTCAACGGCGTGCCCGGCTACGAGCTGAAGTGCGACAACCGCAAGCTCGTGACCAACTACCTGCGCGTGGGCTTCGACACCGACGGCGCGTGGCGCGTGTTCAGCCTGCGCAAGGATTTCCATCCCGCGATGAAGCTCCAGCAGGAGGACGACATCAGCGCGAGCGTCGTGGTGCCGGCGGCCGTCATGGGCAAAGCACCCCGCACCGAACCGGCTCCACCCAGCAGCACCGAGGCCGCAGCGGGCGCGACTGCCTTCCTCACGCGAGCGTCTTTCGCCGCCCCTTCGGACCCGGGCCGCTCGCTGAAGTTCGTTCAGAACTGCGAGTTCCGCCTCTTCCAGCGCCCCGACGACGCCATTCATCGCGGCTACGACAAGCAGGCGGAGAGCGACTTCGCCCAGCCGGGAAATTTCTTCTCCAACTACCAGCCGCTCACGCGCGCCGACGCGGAGCGCGAGCTGGAGGACAGCATCAACTTTGTGAAGTTCACGCCGCCGATGGCCGATCTCATCCGCGCTGCCGCAAAGGACGCAGGCCGGCCCAAGTTCTTCGTCAGCTCCGCGCAGCCGCGCCTCGTGGACGGCAAGATGACGAAGAACCCGCGCTACCTTCAGAACCGTCACGACCTAATCCACCCGCGCGAGTTCCACCTCGCGGAGATGGCCACGCGTCTCTTCCGCCGCATCCCGACGAGCGAGCCGTTGCACCGGCCTGTGAACGCCGTGCTGCCGGGCCGCCGCAACAACCCGCCGGAGCCGGGCGTGCGGCCGCTGTGCGTGTTCAACCCGATTCACCATCTCGAACTCCCGGAGCTGTTCATCGAGTTCATCTCGAGCATGACCGGCAAGTCGCCGTCCACGACCGGCGCGGGTTCCGAGGGCGCGCTGACCAAAGGCCCGTTCAACGCGCTGCACCCCATCATTGACCTCAACGCCGCGCTCGTGAGCTACATCCTCACCGGTGGCGACGTGTTCGTGACCTGCGCGGGCAACGTCGGCCCGAACGTGCGCGTGGACCACGACATCAGCCTGCTCGTGCCGGAGCTGTGGTGCCGCATGGGACCGGAGGAGCGCGACCCGGAGTTCCTGAAGCGCGAGGGCTATCTGGAGCGCTGCGAGGACTTCGACTTCAACGGCCAGCGCGTGCTGGCGAGCCGGCTGGGCTGGCGCATCACCGGGCGCTTCGTCCGCCACTACTTCGGGCGCGTCTTCAACTACCCGCACAGCGTCCTGACCGACGAGATGCTGCGGCCCGAGTTCCAGGACAAGGCGGTCTTCGCCGACGGCGTGGACAACATCGTTTCCACCGCGCGCCGCGTGGCGGAGCACTACTTCGTCGATGGCGGCATCGAACTCGCCTGCCCGCCGCTGCGCGCGCTGCTCCACATCATGCGCGACGGCCAGCACGAAGGCCGCGACCTCAGCCATCCCGAAATCCGCACCCTCTTCACCTGCGAGTCGCTGCTCGCGAGCGACTGGTATGCGGAGCGGTTGAACACCAAGCAAGCCGCTGACATAAAACTCTGGCAACGACATGTGAAGCGGCTGGACGTCTTCCTTGCTCGAAACAAAGCCGGCAGCGTGACCGCCAGTCTCAACATCCGCGAGCGTCTGGACCTGGCTTGGGCCACGCTCCGGCGCGTGGAGCAGCCGGACTATCCAGCTTCACTGCGTGGCACGCTGGGCAAACAGTCCCTCCCGGCCCGTTGACGGAGGCCGGAAACGGGCATTGACTTGGCCCGGCCGGCTTTTCTACCGTCCGCGTGTAAATACCGAGCGGCTTGCCCCGAATTTACGATTCGGGGTTTTTTGTTGCTCGGACCCGGTCAGCCCCAGCGGTCAGCACTCAGCCCCGCCGGTGTTGATCGCAGTTTAGCTGACAGCGCATATGGCCAACACGATTCTCGTCGGCGCCCAGTGGGGCGACGAAGGTAAAGGCAAGATCATCGACGTTCTCACCGAGGACGCGGACATCGTCGTCCGCTACGCCGGTGGCAACAACGCCGGGCACACCGTCTTTGTCGGCCCGCAGAAATACGTTCTGCACCTCATCCCCTCCGGCATCCTTCGGCCGGGCAAGACCTGCGTCATTGGCAATGGCGTGGTGCTCGATCCCATCGGGCTGGTCACCGAGCTGGAAGGGCTGGAGAAGCTCGGCGTCACGGTGACGCCGGACAACCTGCTCCTCTCCGAGACGGCCCACGTCGTCTTCCCCTACCACCGCGAGCTGGATGGCGCGCGCGAGCTGGCCAAGGGCAAGGGCAAGATCGGCACCACCAAGCGCGGCATCGGCCCGTGCTATGGTGACAAGGCCGCGCGGGTCGGCTTGCGCGTCAGCGACCTCATCAACCCCGAGCGCTTCGCCGCCAAGCTCAAGGTCCGGGTGCAGGATGCCAACGCCCACCTCAAGGGCCTGGGTGCCAAGCCGGTGAGCTACAAGAAGATCTTCGCGGAATACAGCGCCGCAGCCGACATCCTCCGCCCGCACGTCGCCAACACCGTTCACTATCTCCACGGGGCCATGCAGGCCAGGAAGGGCATTTTGTTTGAGGGCGCACAGGGCACGTTCCTTGATCTCGATCACGGCACCTATCCCTACGTCACCTCGTCGAACACCACGGCGGGCGGTGCTTGCACCGGTTCGGGTGTGCCGCCGCACCGGATGGACAAGGTCGTCGGCGTGATGAAGGCCTACACCACCCGCGTGGGCGAAGGCCCGCTGCCCACGGAGAACGCCGAGATTTCCGACCTTTTGCACGGCATGGGCCGCGAGTTTGGCGCGACCACGGGCCGCGCCCGCCGCTGCGGCTGGTTTGACGCCGTGGCCACCCGCCACGCCACCATGGTCAACGGTATTGACGAGCTCGCCGTGACAAACCTCGACGGCCTCGACACGCTCGCGAGCATCAAGGTGTGCGTCGGCTACCGCGTGGGTCAGGTTAAGTTCGATCACATTCCCAACGACATCGACGTCCTCGCGCTCTGCGAACCCGTCTATGAGGAACGTCCCGGCTGGCAGGTGGACACCAGCAAGGCCCGCAAGTGGAAGGACCTTCCGCCCAAGGCCCGGGATTACCTCAAGTTCATTGCCGCCCAGACCGGCGCGAAGCTGGCCATCGCCTCCGTCGGCCCCGGCCGCGATCAGACGATTTTCGTCTAGTCCGCGCGGTGGGACTGCTCCCGGCCTGCCTTGAACCAGTTTGAGGCGAGGTCGGAACTGGTGTCCAAGGCCACGAGTCGGTGAAGAGGAAGGACCTTGTGGCCTTCGGTCACTTCGCGCGGCAGCGCACATCAACCAGCTTCCTTGGGTCTTTCCAAAAATCCGCCCATTGGGTTGAATCACCCCACTATTTATGAGCAAAACCGCACTCCTCTTTGCCGGCCAGGGCGCGCAAGCCGTGGGCATGGGCAAGGATCTCGCTGCCGCGTTCCCCGCCGCCCAAGCGCTCTTCGACCGCGCCAACGCCGCCTTGGGCTACGATTTGACCGCCGTTTGTTTCAACGGTCCCGACGCGGAGCTGACCAAGACCGAGAACGCCCAGCCGGGCATTTTCCTGGTGAGCTGGGTCGCGCTGGAGTTGCTGCGCGCACGGGTGCCGGGCTTGAAGTTCGAGGCCACGGCCGGCCTGTCGCTGGGCGAGTTCACCGCGCTGACGGCGGCGGGGGCCATGAGCTTTGAGGATGGCTTGCGCGTCGTGCGTCTGCGCGGGCGCTTCATGCAGGAGGCCTGCGAGGCGACACGTGGCGGCATGGCGGCCATCATCGGCCTGGACGAAGGCCCGACGCGGGAGGTCTGCGTTGAGGCGGGTGTCGAGCTGGCCAACCTGAACTGCCCCGGCCAGATCGTCATTTCCGGCGAAGCGGACAAGATCACCAAGGCCTGCGAACTGGCCAAGGCGCGCGGGGCCAAGCGGGCGCTGCCGCTGACGGTGGCGGGCGCGTATCATTCGCAGTTGATGGCCAGCGCGCAGCCCAAGCTCCGGCAGGCGCTGGCGGGCATCGCCCTCGCCGCGCCGGTCGTTCCGGTGATCGCCAACGTCACGGCCCAGCCGCACGGCACGCCTGCCAGCATCGTTGATACCGTGGTGGCGCAGGTGACCGGGTCGGTGCGGTGGGAAGAGTCGGTTCGTTGCATGCTGGCGCAGGGCTTCACGCGCTTCATCGAGCTCGGACCGGGCACCGCCCTGACCGGCTTCATGAAGCGCATCGACAAGACCGCCCAAGTGCTCAATGTCGCCGACTGCCCCAGCCTGGAGGCCACGGTGAAGGCGCTGGGGAACTAGCCGCGCAGTGCTGGCCTACTTCGCCAGTTCCTTGATGCGCAGGTTGCGGAACCACACGGTCCCGTGGTCGCCTTGGAGGAAGATGGGGCCGGGCTCCGTGACGTTCTTGTCGATCTCGCTGCCGGTGGCGACGTTGCACTCCACGTTGTCGTGGATCTTCTTCCCGTTGAGGATCACGGTGATCTTGTTGCCAATGATGGTCGCCTCGCAGGTCTGCCACTCGCCGCCGGGCTTGCTGGCGAACTCGCTGGCGGCGGTCTGGTTGTAGATTGCGCCGTTGCTGGTCTTGGTGGGCTTGCCGCTCTTGAAATCGCCGAGGATCTGGATCTCATGCCGGCCGCGCAGGTAGAAGCCGCTGTTGGAGCCGTCCGGCACCTGGAATTCGTAGCGCACGGTGAAGTTCCAATACTTCTGCTCGGTGACGAGGTCGGTGCCGTGCTCGCCCTTGTTGACCGTGTTTTTCAGGACGCCATTTTCCACCGACCATGAGTTGTGGCCGTCGGCCCGGCGGAGTTTCCAGCCGGTGGTGTCCTTGCCGTTGAAGATGGGCTTGAAACCGTCTTCTTTGTCAGCGGCGAAGGCGGTGGCAGCGAGGGCGAGGGCGACGAGGAGGGGGAGGAGTTTCATGTGTGTGAGGGTGTGGGAGGTTATTTTTCCAGAGCGACGACCAGCTGCTTCTTGGCCTCTTCAAACTTCGCCTGCATCTCGGCGCGCTTGGTTTTGGCGGCGGCTTTCTGAGCATCGAGCTCCTCCGGCTTGGTCTTCTTCGGGTCGGGGTCGCGCACGCCGTTGACGGCGTCCTGAGCCTTGCTCACGGCGGTGGCAGCGGCGGTCAACTCCGTGAGCCAGGCGGCATTCGCGGTGGCCTTGGCGGTGTAGGCGGCGGCGTCCTTGCCGGCGAGGCTGGCGGCGTAGGCGACGATGGAAAGGTTGTGCTGGGTCTGCTGAACTTCCGGGTTCGGCGTGGCGGGGCCGTCAATCAGCTTGGTCGCCCACTTGATGCCGGCGAGCAGGTGCTCGTGGAACTTGGCGTCCTTCCACGTTGCGTCGTTGTGGCCGAGGTTCGTGTAGAAGAGCCGGCCCGTGCCGTATTCGCGCACCCAGCAGACCGGCACGAGGTAAGGGCGCTTGGGATTGGTCTTGGCCATGTCGAGGCTGTAGAGCACGCGCACGGACTTCTGATCGTAGTCGTTGTATTGGTAAA
>CAIPBN010000469.1 GCA_903863315.1 uncultured Verrucomicrobiota bacterium
CCGCCCCGGCTGCTGACCAACATGACGAACACCACGTTCGGCTATGGCTCGCCTTCCGCTTCATCGCACGAGTCTCCCGGAGGCATTGCGATCCTTGGTCAGCAGTTGGTCATGGGCGGGCAGGTGAACCGCAACGGCACCAACGACGCCTTCCTCGCGGCCTACCAGATTCCCATCACCAACAACCTCGACACGACGAACTGGGCGATGTCCAACTTCTGGACCGGTCCCTTCAGCGGCTATCGGGGGGCCAACAAGGCGCTGCCGTTGGGCAGTCAAATCCCGGAACAGACTCGTTTCAACGGCATTGCAATCAGTGATGTGGGCGTGGTGGCGGCGGTGGGCCAAACACGCAACTGGTTCCCGCCGGTCGTGAACACCTGGAGCGGCTCCAACACCACGCTCGTCAACGACATTGACCTGGGCTGCACCTCGGGCCGGTTCACCTACACCTTTGCGACGGATGCCATCGCTGACCGGATTGTCATTCAATACGAGGGCCTGACCTTGATGGACCGGACTTCGGCGACCGGCTACACGACGAACTTCGCGTTCAGCGGCGGTTCACGCTTCCTGCGGATCGTGGCCAACCCGACGCCGGCGGCGGGCGGCACCTGGACCAGCACGTTGACGGTGCTGCGCAGCAACGGGGTTAGCTACGCGGTGGGTGATTTCCTGTCCGGCGCCATTCGTGTTCCTCCGCTTACGGCCTCGCCGGCGCCCAACACCTTGAGCGCGCCGCGCGGTGTCGCCCTCGACAGCACCGGCAACGTGTATGTGGCGGACTCGGGCAACGGCCGCATTCTCCGTTTCGGACAGGCCTTGAGCATTCCGAATGGCGGCACCTTTGATTCAGCGAACGGAGTTTACTCCCCGATCAGCACGGGCACTCCGGTGATCACCGGCCTCAGCAGCCCGGGCGGCGTGGCGGTGAATCCCACCAACGGCGACATCTACGTCGCGGACACGGGCAACAACCAGGTGAAGCGCTTCGACACGAACGGGGCGCTGCAGTTTACCTGGGGTGATGCCGCGATGAGTGCCGGCAGTGAGGACAGCGGTGCCCCGGGCTTCTTGAACGGGCGGTTGAGCGGTCCGCAAGGCATCTACGTGGCCAGCAACGGGGTGGTCTATGTCGCAGATACGGGCAACAGCGTCATCCGTCAAATCAGCGGCACGCTCATGACCACCATCGCCACCCCGCTGGCGATTGCTCCGCTGAACCGGCCGCGGGCCGTAACGGTGATCGGTGGCACCAATGTGGTGGCGGCGGACACCGATAATCACCGGATCGTGGTCATGTCGGGGGTGGTGCTCGCCGGGACTGGTGGCGCGGGCTCGGCGGACGGCATTGGAGTGCTGGCCAGCTTCAATGAGCCTTCCGGCATCACCCAGGACGGCTACGGCAATCTGTATGTGTCCGATGCTGGCAGCCATCTCATCCGGCGTGTCACTTCGTTTGGTGAGGTGCAAACCATCGCCGGCAGCGCGGCCGGCAATGTGAACAATGACATTGGCACCAGCGCCCAGTTGAACACCCCGCGCGCGCTGGCTGCGGATGCCTACGGGGCGGTTTTCGTCGCCGAGGGTTCGGCCAACAACTCCGTGCGGCTGGTGGCACCTTATCAAACCAGCACGCCCACCAATTCCTTTGTGGTCATTGCGCCGTTCACTGGACCGGCCACGAACACGCAGCCGGTGGGCGGCTCCTCGCTGATCGTGGCGCGGGGCATCACCAACTCGGTCTTCGGTCTGGAACTCAGCGGTGGCTCGCTCACTGCCAGCCGCGAAACGTTCAAGGGGGTGGCTGCGAGTGTCGAGAATGGGACCAACTTCTTCTATGCCGTCGGCGGGGCGCAGTTTAGCACCAACGCAGTGGGTGGCCTGTCGGATCTCAACCGCATCTTCGCCACCAAGTTTGACACGAATGGCCGGGCCATCTGGACACGCGGCTTCAACGCCACGGCAGTGGCGCACGCCGTCACGAACGGTTTGGGCGCCATCACCGGCCTGGTGCTGGATTTCGGCGGTGAGGGATACACGGGCACGCCGGTGGCCTGCATCCACGACCCGCTCAACTTGGACCCCACCAAGCGGAACATTCCCATTGCCCTTCCGGCCCCGGTGGGCGGGGTGATTCCGGCCATCCCGGCTTACAGCGATGCCGGCCCGTATGTTTCCCCGCGTGTTTACATCGAGGCGCCCATCACGCCGGACATGCCGGGCAACGCCATTGCCGTGGCGTATGGGACCAATGTGATCGTGGCGGGCTACACGAACACGATTTCCGGTATGTTCACCAACAACTCCCCGTTCCTGATGTCCTTGAACCCGACCAATGGCGCGATCAACTGGGTGCGCAAGTCGCCCAGTGACGGCCATTATAACGGCGTCGCCATCAGTGGCTCGAACATCATCGCCGTCGGGGCCACTTACGCCCCCGGGGCCGTGGGCAACAGCAACTGTCTGATCGAAAGCTGGACGCTGGACGGAACCTTCCTGAGCACGGTGACCCACACGTTCACGCCCGCCACCCGCCCGAGCGCCCTGAGCGGGGTGGTGGTGGTGGATGCGCTGGATCGGGCCTACGCCGTGGGCACGGTCAGCAACAACGTGGCGAGCTCGGATGCCGTGATGCTGGAGCTGGACCTGGTGAACCTCACGGTGCTCTCTGCGGTCACCAACAATTTGAACGCGGGATTCAACTACGGGCGCGGAATCGCCTCGGACGGCACGGAAATTTACGTAGCCACGGATGGACCGTCCGATCTTATCCCCAGTGACCGGCAGGCCGGCTTGTTCCGCTATCGTGCCAAGAACTTCTATCTGGCCGAGGAGTCGCTCAACGTCTTCATCGGTGAGTCCACCTGGGGCACTGGCCCGCTCTCCAACCAGTGGCGGCTGCAAATCACCGACACCCGGGTGGGCGGCACCAACGGCCCGGCGCAGGTGGTCTCGTGGAACCTGAACTTCTCCTATGCCCCCAGCAATGCGGTGGCGATCCCCTTGGCGGCCAGCTTGAACAACAGCTTCGTGCTGCTGGCCCAGCCCAACTATTTCAACGTCAGCGTCCCGGGCGCGGCGACGAGCGTCACCAACTACATCAACGCCACCGCCCCGGTGCAGGTCACGTTCAACGCCTCCGGTGCCCCGTTGCCCGGAGCCGTGGGCAACAAGGTCCTCTTCAGTGGCACCAGCGGCTCCTTCGTCATTTCCACGAACACCCTCGCGGGCGCGACGCTGGTGCCCGGTCGGAAGTATTATCTCTCCGTGGAACCATTGGGTGGCGCGACCAATGTGAGCGTGAACATCCTGGTGGACTTCGACCGGACGGTGGCGGATCCGGTGGTGACCTCGCTGGCCAACGCGACGCCGGTGGACACCTTCATGCCCCGCACCACCGCGTTGAGCCACTATCGGTTTGAGGTTCCGGTGGGCACCGCTGGCGCGTTGTTCGAACTGCTCAACCTCACCGGCAATGTGCAGCTCTACGTCCGTCGCTCCAACGGGGTCGATTCCCTGCCCACCACCACGACCTACGACTATCGCAGTGCAAACTTCGGCGTGACGCCTGAGCAGGTCTTCCTGGTCACCAACTCGGCGTCCGCGACCGCGCTGGTCCCCGGGACATGGTTCCTGTCCGTGGAAAATGCGGACAACGGGCCGGTGAACTTCACCATCCGCGCGACGGCCACCTCGGGAGCGCCGTATCAATTCGTGACGGTCGCGGATGGACAGGTCAGCTCAGCCATGACCAGCCCGGGCAACGCGCCCAACACCCTGTTCCATCTCCCGGTGTCCACCGCGCACAAGGGGCTGCTCTTTGAACTGAGCGGGTTGAGCGGGCCCGGCGATTTGATCGTGCGCCGCTCCGCCGCTCCGTTGGCCACGACTTACGATGCCGGTGGGTTCCGGGCCGGCCGCCGGAACGAGGTCGTTGCGGTGCGCACCAACGCGGCGCTGCCGAGCGTGGTGGGGAGCTGGTATTTCGGCGTGCTGAACCCGGGCGATTCCCACATCAGCTACACCGTGATGGCGCGTCAGCCCAGCAACGGCGTGCTGCTGGGCTCCAGCCCCATCCAGATTGTGCGGCCTCCGGCCGGCTTGCTGCCGGGCGGGCGGAGTTTCGGCTTCGATCTCGATGCGGTGCCCGGGGAGAAATATCAGGTCCAGTATTCCACGAACTTGGGATCGGCCAACTGGTTCGTCCTGACCAACCTGGTTGCGGACCCGGCGGGCGTCGTGAACTTCCTCCACTCCGGTGCGCTCTCGAACCGGAACCTCTACTACCGCATCCAAGTGGTGCCGTGAGCCGCAGCTTTCCGCAGGGCTTGGCCGGCCGTCGCCAGCGGGTTTCTCCGCCGCTTCGCAATCCCATGCAAACGCTCGTCATTGGACTTAATCCCGCCGTGGACGTGGAGTGGTGCGTGAACTCCATTCACTGGGACGAGAAGAACGTGGTGCAGGGCGAACGCCGCTGGGCGGGCGGTAAATCTGTGAACGTGGCGCGCTGGCTACGGCACCTGGGCGGCCCGGTGCGGCTGTTGGTGCCCTTGGGCGGAAGCACCGGGGCGGAGCTGAAACGTCAACTGCGCGGTGAGCGGGTGCCGCTGCGCGCGCTGCCGGTGGCGGAGCCGACCCGTGCGAACGTGATGGTGACCCAGGAAGCCGGTCCGCAACTGCGGTTCAATCCGAAGGGACCGAAACTGTCCGGCGAGGAGTGGCGGAAATTCTTCGCGCTGGCGGAGGCGGAGATGCGGCGCAGCGCCTTGGTGATTTTGTCGGGGGCATTGTGCCGGGATGCGAGGGCAACGATCTATCGCGACCTGATTCGTCTGGCCCGCCGGCTCAAGCTGCCTTGCGTGCTGGATTGCGATGGCCCCGCGTTCGCCGCCGGAGCCGCTGCCGGGCCCCTGCTGGTGAAGCCAAACGAATTTGAGCTGGCGCAATGGGCCGGGCGCAGGCTGGGTTCATCCTCTGCCGTGGTGCAGGCGGCCGGGGAATTGTCCCGTGCCACCGGCGGCTGGGTGCTGGTCTCCCGCGACGCGCAGGGCGGGTTGCTGCTGCATGCGGAAGCGGGCGTGGGCTGGCAGGCCGGTGTGCCGAAGGTGCATGCTTGCAACACCGTCGGGGCAGGGGATGCACTGCTTGCCGCTGCGGCCCGGCAGATCCGTCAGGGCGCACCTCCGGTTGAATGGCTGCGGCAAGGGCTGGCCACGGCCACGGCCTTCGTGCAGTTCCCTGCGGGTGAGCTGGCTCCGGCCAAGGCAGTCGAGGCCATGTTGAAGCAGATTCAGCCCAAGCCGCTCTAGCGGGACTGCACTGGTCTGGCGTTCACCGGTGCCGCCACGATTGTGCAACGAGCTTAAACCAGCTTCGTCAGGCTGACGCCCAGCTTCAGCAGCTTCTGCGCATCGGCATCCGATTGCGCCTCGGCGTAGATGCGCAGGATGGGTTCCGTGCCGGAGCCGCGCAGCATGAGCCACGAGCCGTCCTCCGCGCAGAACTTCACCCCGTCGTAGCTCTTCACGTCCTTGAGCGGGGATTTGAGCAGCTTCGCGGGCGGGTTGGTTTTGCAGAACTCCATCAGCGCGGCGCGCTTCTCCAGCGGGAAGTGCGTGTCAATACGCCCGTAGCGATGCGGGCCGAACTCCTTCTCCAAACCGGCCAGCAGCCTGGTCAGCGGCTTGCGCTCCGTGGCCAGCATTTCCAAGAGCATCAGGCCGGCCAGAATGCCATCGCGCTCCGGCACATGGCCGGGGAAGCCGATGCCGCCGCTCTCCTCGAAGCCGAGCATCACGCCGCCCTTGATCATCTCAGCGGCGATGTATTTGAAGCCCACGCCCGTCTCGACCAGTTCCAGGCCGCGCGCGGCGCAGAACTTGTCCACCATCGAAGTGGTGGTGAGGGCTTTCACGACGCGGCCCCGCTGGCCTTTGTTGTCGGCGTAGTGATGCAACAGCAGGCAGATGAGCTGGTGGGTGGACAGCGGGTTGCCGCGTCCGTCCATCCCGCCCACGCGGTCCGCGTCGCCGTCCGTGACGAGGCAAAGATCGTTCGGATGCTTGGCGAGATAAGCCATGCTGCGACCGTAGTTCTTCGCGATCGGCTCCGGATTGATGCCGCCGAAGAATGGATCGTGTGCGGCGTTGAGCGTCGTGACCTTGCACGTCGTGCCGGCCAGCAACCGGTCGAAACAACCGGCTCCGACGCCGAAGAGCGCCTCGTGGGCGAACTTCAGCTTCGACTGCGCGATCAGCTTGAAGTCCACCAGCTTCTTCAG
>CAIPBN010000470.1 GCA_903863315.1 uncultured Verrucomicrobiota bacterium
ATCTGAGAACCTTTCCAAGCGCATCGCCAAGGAGGCGGGCAAGCGGGGGTTCGCGCCGACGGTGCAGGATCTCGGCAAGTATGCCACCGCGCAGCTCGCCTCGGAGCAGACGCTGCTGGTCGTGACGAGCACCTTCGGCGATGGCGAGCCGCCGGACAGCGCGAAGGCATTTTGGGAGTTTCTCAGCAGCGACGCCGCGCCGAAACTGGTGCAGACGAAGTTCTCGGTGCTCGCACTGGGCGACACGAACTACGCGAAGTTCTGCGCTTTCGGAAAAAGCGTGGACGAGCGGCTGGAGAAGCTCGGGGCGACGCGCGTCCACCCGCGCACGGACTGCGACGTGGAGTATGAAGAGCCGTTCGCGAAGTGGATGAACGGCGCGTTGAGCGCGCTGGCACCTGCCGCTGCGTCTGCACCGGTGGCGGTCCCTGCAGTTGAAGCCGCACCGGCAAAGATAACTTCCACCTACTCGAAGTCACATCCGTTTCCCGCACCACTGCTGGCGAATGTTCGCCTCAACGGCGAAGGCTCCGCGAAGGACACGCGCCACTTCGCGTTCTCGCTCGAAGGCTCAGGCCTGAGCTATGAGGCAGGTGATGCGCTTGGCGTGCGCGCCACGAACTGCGCCGAGCTGGTCGAGGAACTCGTCCGTGCGCTCGGCCGCTCCGGCGAGGAGCCGGTGCCCGACCGCGATGGCAAGGAAACGCCGCTGCGCGAGGCGCTGATTCATCACTACGAAATCACGCGTATCCCGTCGCCGCTGCTCAAGGCCATGGCCGAGCGCTCAGGTGACGCGGAATTGCTGAAGCTCACCGCGCCCGGCGCGAACGGCGAGCTGACGAAGTTCCTCTGGGGCCGCGAAATCATCGACCTGCTGCACACCCATCAGGCGGTGAAGTTCAGCCCGACTGAGTTCGTTGCGCTGCTCAAGAAACTCCAGCCGCGCCTCTACTCGATTTCTTCCTCACCGAAGGCGCATCCAGGCGAGGTGCATTTGTGCGTCGGCGTGGTGCGTTACGATTCGCTCGGCCGGTCGCGCAAGGGCGTCTGCTCCACCTTCCTCGCCGAGCGCGTGCCGACCGGTGGCGCGGTGCCAGTGTTCGTGCATCACAACAAGAACTTCCGCCCGCCCGCGAACCCGGACGCCCCAATGATCATGGTCGGCCCGGGCACGGGCATCGCGCCCTTCCGCGCTTTCCTCGAAGAGCGGCGAGCGAGCGGTGCGAAGGGGAAGAACTGGCTCTTGTTCGGCGATCAGCGCGAGGCCACGGACTATCTCTTCAAAGAAGAAATTGAGACGATGCAGCGTGAGGGCACGCTCCACCGACTCGACCTCGCCTTCAGCCGTGACCAGGCGGAAAAGATTTACGTGCAGAACCGGATGACGGAGCACGCGAAGGAACTCTATGCATGGCTGGAGGAAGGCGGCGGCTTCTACGTCTGCGGCGACGCCGCGCGCATGGCCAAGGACGTGGATGCCGTGCTGCACCAAGTCATCCAGACCGCTGGCGGCAAGAGCGCCGAGGAAGCAACGGCCTACGTCGCCGCACTTAAGAAGGACAAGCGTTACCAGCGGGACGTGTATTGAGTTTGCCGTTCCGCCGATGGCCAACGGCTTGGCGACTTGGCCTCACTGGCGAACGCTTGTTTCCTCGACTTTCCATCGTTGCGTGGAATGCTTCCCGGCACGACACGCATGAAAATCCGCTTATTTTTTCTCTCGATGGTTGCCAGTGCGGGGCTGCTGCTCTCTGGCTGTAAGAAGGAGGGGGATTCCACCCAGTCCGGCACCCAGTCTTCAGCCTCGGCGGCCGCCCGTTCTGCGTCCGCACTCAAGACTGAGCCGCCACTGGTGAGCGAGTGCGAGCCTGGAGTGCGCGGCGGGCGATTGGTGATCGCCACGTTTGGGGATCCCAAGACCTTTAATCCGATCACCGAGAACGAGTCTTCGTCGCGGGACATCATCCGGTTGCTGTTTGTTTCGTTGGTGGACTTCGACTGGGCCACGGAGAAGGTGAAGCCGTCGCTAGCCCACGCTTGGTCCGTTGAGCCAGACCAGAAAACTTGGACTTTCCAATTGCGCAAAGGCGTGCAGTGGAGCGATGGCCATCCCCTCACGGCGGATGATGTCGTATTTACTTGGAACGACGTGGTTTACAACCCGCATATCGTCAACGTCACCCGGGATTTGTTCACCATCGACGGGAAGATCTTCCAGGTCAGCAAGGTGGATGACCACACGGTCCGGGTGGTCACACCGGACATTTACGCGCCGTTTCTCGAGTATTTTGGTGGGGTAGCCATCCTGCCCAAGCACAAGCTGGCCAAGGCCGTGGCGGAGAAGAAGTTCGAGTCCGCCTACGGCATCAACACCCCACCGGCCGAGCTGGTGGGCAGCGGGCCTTACAAACTCAAGCAATACAAGGCTGGCGAGTTCACCTTGATGGAGCGCAATCCGCTTTATTTCGTGCAGGACAAGGCTGGCACGCAGTTGCCGTATTTCGACAACCTCATTTACAGCGTGGTGCCGGACATGAGCGCCATGTCTTTGCGTTTCCTCGCCGGGGAAAGCGACATCCATGAGAACGTGCGGCCGGACGAATATGAGCGGTTCAAGGCGGGGGCCGACAGCGGCAAGTTCAAGCTGGAGTCCCTCGGAGTAGGGCCGGAACGGGCGTTCTTCTGGTTCAATCTCAACACCAATCGCGCGGCACAGCTCGAGTTTTCCGTGGAGCCTCCGGGCGTGGAGATCATCGTGGACAAACGCAAGTTGCAGAAACTGCCCGAGGTGAAGCGTGTTTTCATGGGCAAGCAGCACATTAGCGCTAAAGTAGGCGCTGGGCCCGAGCAAAGTAGTGCCATTGTGCTCACGGAGGGCATGGCGCTGCCCATCACGGTGAAGTTTGAGGGAGCTACGTTGACACTGAAAGATCCCGGTAATAGCGCCAAGCTTACTGCGAAAGGGTTGGTGGACCCGAAGAAATTGCGCTGGTTCGGCAACGCCCAGTTTCGCCAGGCGATGCAGCATGCAATTGACCGGCCCAGCATCCTCAAGAGCATCTATGCCAGTCGGGCGGAACTGGCACACGGTTACAATTCACCGGCCCTCAAGCGTTGGCACAATCCGGCGGTGCCTCAGTATGCTTACGATCCCGCGCGCGCCCGTGCCCTGCTCAAGGAGATTGGCATTGATGACCGCAACGGGGACGGCACGTTGGAGGACGCGGACGGCACCCCACTTGAGTTCGAGCTGAACACCAACGTCGGCAATAACGTGCGCGAGAAGGTGGCCATTTTTGTTCAGGCCGACCTCAAGAAGCTGGGCATCAAGCTGAACTTCCGACCGGTGGACTTTAACGCTCTGGTAACAAAGATAGATGATACTTTTGACTATGAATGCATCCTTTTGGGCTTGGGCGGCGGCGGGACTGACCCGGCTTCCAGCTTGAACGTGTTGAAGAGTGACGGGTTCACGCACTTTTGGTTTCCCATGCAAAAGCAACCGGCCACCGCTTGGGAAGCGCGTGTGGACAAGCTGATGAACGACCAGCTCAAGACCCTCAAGTTTGAAGAACGCAAGGCACTCTACGACGAGGTGCAGATGATTCTCTCAACCCAACTGCCTTTCATCTACACCGTTGCGCAGCATAACTTTGCGGCTTACCGGAAAGATCTAGGCAACATCCGCCCCACGGTGCTCAGCAGCTATCGGGTTACGTGGAATGCAGAGGAGCTGTATTTGAAGAAGTAGTAACAGTGGCCCGCTGGCCGTGCGTCCTTTGATCTAGGACGGCAAGCGCAACTGGCCCTTCTATAGTGACTGGCTCCCTGCACCTGTAATCACGGCCTAGGATAGAATTACCCCACCAAATGGCATTTGTTTACCCGAAAGAGTATGACGTCATCGTTGTAGGTGCCGGGCACGCTGGTGTGGAGGCTGCCTTGGCCGCCGCCCGTATGGGAGCACAGACGCTGCTTCTGACTATCAATTTGGACACTATTGGTCAGATGTCCTGCAATCCGGCGATTGGTGGATTA
>CAIPBN010000471.1 GCA_903863315.1 uncultured Verrucomicrobiota bacterium
CACAACGGCCTCGCCGGCATGGCATGGCTACCCGATGGCGACCTGATGTTTTCGCACGGCGAGAACTTCGGGAAGGACTGGACCCTCACCGGCCGCGACGGCGCGAAGGTCACGGGCCGGGGCGAAGGCGGCATCTTCCGCTGCCGCCCGGACGGCTCCGGCCTCCGTCGCATCGCGCGCGGTTTTTGGAATCCCTTCGGCCTGCTCGCGCGCAAGGACGGCGAGCTCTTCGCCGTGGACAACGACCCCGGCAGCCGTCCGCCATGCCGCCTGCTGAACATCGTCGAGGGCGCGGACTACGGCTTCCAGTGGGTGTATGGCAGCGCGCCGGTGCATCCGTTCGTGGCGTGGAACGGCGAGCTGCGCGGCACGCTGGGCATGGTGCATCCGTCGGGCGAGGGGCCGTGCAGCATCGTCGAACTGGGCGGCGGCGTGCTGGTGCCCTCGTGGAGCAATCATCGCCTCGACTACTTCCCGCTCGCGCGCAAGGGCGCGGGCTACACGGCCAGCCGCGTCGAGCTGCTGCGCGGCAGCGATTTCTTCCGCCCCACCTGTCTCGCTACGGGACCGGACGGCGCGTTCTACTTCAACGACTGGGTGTTCAGCGCCTACACGCTGCACGGCAAAGGCCGGCTGTGGAAGCTGGAGGTGGACAAGGCAAAGGCCATGTGGCTCAAGCCGGCGGTTGAGCCGCCCGATGGCACAGCGCAGCTCGCCAAGAACGTGCGCGAGGGAAAGTCAAAACCTTCGGAACGGCAGCTCTTCGACCTCGTGCGCGGCAATGACGCTTATCTGGCCGACGCCGCGTTGACCGCGCTCGCACGCATCGGCGCGAACTGGACGACTGAGCATGTGCGCGGGCTGGCCGCCAAGGACCGCGTGTGGGCGCTGGTGGCGTTGCGGCGCGTGAACTTGAACGAGGAGAAATGGGTGCGCTCTCTGCTCAACGACACCGACCCGGAAATCCGCTTCGAGTGTCTGCGCTGGATTGCCGACGCAGTGCTCACCGGCTTCAGTAGCGACGTCGAGAAGATGCTCACGCGGCCCGACCTCGACTACCGCCTGTTCGAGGCCGCGCTCGCCGCCTGGAATACGCTGCGTGGCAAGCCCGAGGCCGGCGTCACCGATGCCGCCGTGCTGGTGGACCGCGTGACCGACGCCGCGACGCCCGCGCGCCTCAAGGGCTACGCCCTCCGCCTCGCGCCCGCCACGCACGCCAAGCTCACCGTGCCGCTTCTGCGCGAACTGCTCGCCGCGAACGACCCGGTCCTCACGCTCGAAGTCGTCCGCACGCTCGCTGCCCGCGACGCGGACGATGCGCGTCTCGTGCTGGCTGAAATTGCTGCGGATGAGAAGCGCGCCACCGAACTTCGCGCTGATGCCACCGCTGGTTTGGCCTCCGCGCTCACGCCGGTTCACCTGCCTTTGTTGGTTAAACTCACCGCCCACGCCAACGCCTCGCTGCGAAACGAAGCCTTTCGGGCACTGCGCACGCAAACGCTGGACACCTCTGCCAAGCAGGCGCTCGGAGCCATCGCTAAACGCCACCCCGACTCCGCGCCGCTCGTGAAAGCCTTGCTAGAGCCCGCTTCCATTGAGGCTGGGCGCCCGCCGGTGGAGGACACCGCCGCGTGGTTGAAGCGGCTCGCCGCCCTGCCGGGCAAGCCAGATGCCGAGGCCGGCCGCCGCATCTTCTTCCATTCGCGCGTCGCCATGTGTTCCACCTGCCACCGTCACAGCGGGCGCGGCAACGTCGTCGGCCCGGACCTAAGCCTCGTCGCGCAGCAGGGCGACCAGCGCGCCATCCTGCAATCCCTCCTCGAACCGAACCGCGAGGTCGCGCCGCAGTTCTTCCCCACGCAACTGGAGCTGAAGGACGGCAGCGAGTTCACCGGCATCCTGCTGCGCTCGTCGAGTGCGGATGTCTTCCGCGACCTCACCGGCAAGGAGCGCAGCTTCAAGCCGACGGACATCGTGAAGCGCGCCGAGTTGAAGACCTCGCTCATGCCCGCCGGCTTGGTCGCCTCGGTCACGGACACCGAACTGCGTGACCTCTTGGCGTTCCTGACCGACCGCGCCACGATGGGTTCGGCCAGCACCGCGCTCACACCTGGCAAGCAAAAGTAACCTTGTGAGCGAACCGTCTTCCACTCCGCCACCCAGTCGCCAAGCTTTGCTGCTGGTAGCCTTCATGTGGTTCGCCTACTTCCTGAACTACTGCGACCGGCAGGCGGTGTTCTCGATGTTCCCGGTGCTAAAGTCCGACCTCGGCTTCACGGACAAACAGCTCGGCCTCGTGGGCGCGTCATTCCTCTGGGTCTATGGCGTCGGCAGCTTCTTCGCCGGGCAGATTGGGGACAAGTTCTCCAAGCGCCGGCTCATCGTGTGGAGCCTCGCGTTGTGGAGCCTCGTCACCGTCGCGACCGGCCTTGCGAACTCGCCGAACATGGTGTTGGCGCTGCGCGCGCTCATGGGCATCTCCGAGGCGCTGTTCATGCCGGCGGCCATTGCGCTCACGGCCAATGCCTTTCCGCCCGCCATCCGCTCGCGCGCCATCGCCGCGCTGACCACCGCGCAAATCCTGGGCAACGTGGGCGGCGGCTGGTTCGGCGGCTGGATGGCGCAGCAAGGCCAGTGGCGCATGGCGTTCTTCGTGCTCGGCGCGGTGGGCCTGGTCTTCGCGCTGCCTTACTTCGCGTTCCTGCGCGGCGTGAGTGAAGAGGCGCAGGTCGAGACCAAGA
This sequence comes from uncultured Verrucomicrobiota bacterium, assembly GCA_903863315.1. GTDB lineage: Bacteria > Verrucomicrobiota > Verrucomicrobiia > Limisphaerales > SXTU01 > SXTU01. The sequence continues at coordinate 2,742 of CAIPBN010000471.1, forward strand.
AGAGCGGCGGCTCCGGCGCGCTCGCCGGGCTGGCGCAAACACGAACCTACTGGCTGCTCTGCGTGGTCTTTCCCGTGTTCGTCTTCGGCCTGTGGCTGCTCTATGGCTGGCTACCGAACTTCTTGAAGGAGAAGTTCGCACTGAACCTCGCCGATGCCGCCTTCAACGCCACCGTCTTCCTCCAAGGCGCAACGCTCGTCGGCATGCTCTCGGGTGGTGTGCTTGCGGACACGCTCTACCGTCGCACCAAGGCCGCACGGCTCTGGCTGCTCACGGCGAGCCTGCTCGGCTGCGCGCCGTTCCTGCACTACCTCGGCAACAGCGACACCCTCGTCGCGACGCGCGTGGCCGCAATGGGCTTCGGCCTCTTCAGCGGCTTCTTCATGGGAAACATCTTTCCGTCCTCCTTTGAAATCGTTCCCGCCGACGCGCGTGCCTCGGCGGTGGGCGTGCTGAATCTCTTCGGCGCGGTCATCTCCGGTTTCGCGACGCTCGCGGGCGGCGCGCTGAAACAGAGCGTCGGCATCAACAACCTGCTGACCTACACGGCGCTGGCCTACGTGCTGGCCGGTCTGGCGGTCATCGCGGGCATCCGGTTTCTTTTTCACCGCGACTACGAAAGGGTTCACTGACTATGAGCTGCAAACTTTTGCGGTGGCTGCGTAGCAGCCGAACAACAGTAGCCGTCGGTGAAGCGAGCCATGGCGAGCGCAACCCACGGACTGGCACAGAAGGAGCGCCACCGCGTAGCGGTGGAATTGCTGGATG